>JAVBSA010000552.1:0-4247 GCA_031556915.1 Victivallis sp. | reverse complement strand
CTTAGAAAGAGACAAACATATGATCCAACGTATTTTTACCGGTATTGCCACAGCGATGTTCTGTCTTGCGCTTTGCGGAGAGGAGCCCCGGCTGCTCGACAACGGAGTCCTCGCGCTCGACGGCTGGCGCGGAACGTTGTCCGCTTTCGACGCCAAGTGGCGCACGCTCCAGCCGGCGTCCGCGAAGGAGGTTTTCGCTCCGCTTGAACGCGGCGAAAGCTCCATCCGCTACCGTTTGGGCCTGCCCGGCGCCGCGCCGGGAGTCCTGACTCTCGCCTTGAACGGCGACGAGTTCAAAGGAGAAGCGGTGTTCGAAAAAACCTCCTCCATCCGTTTCCTCTGCCTTCAGGCGGCGCTTTCCATCTCCCAATACGGCGGCGTGATGTTCGAGGCGGACGGCAGGCTCATCCGCTTCCCCGACGAATTCCAGGGCGAAACGATCATCTCCAAGCCGGTGAAACGCTTCCGCTTCCCCAGCCGCACCGGCGAGATTCTGATGGAAGGCAATTTCGTGGCACACATTCAGGACGGTCGTAAATGGAACGGCTCCTCCTACGGCCTGCGGATCGGTTTCGTTCCGCACTCCGGCGAAGTCAGCCGCACGGAATTCAGCTTTACGATCCGTCACGGTAAGTCCGGCGAGTTCGGGCCCGAGCTCGGCTCGATCGTGCGCCCGGCCTACATCGCCGCTCCGGGAACGGAGTGGAAGGCGTTCGAGTATCACCGCAACGTCCTGCCGGACGGCGCGCTGGACTTCTCCAAGCGCCTCAATGCTCCGGCGGGTAAATACGGTCCGCTTGTCGCCACGGCGGACGGCCACTTCGTCTTCCGCGACAGACCGGAAGTTCCGGTCCGCTTTTACGGAGCGAATTTCGTGGGCGACTCCCAGCTGCCCGACCGAAAGCAGGCGGAGGAGCTGGCCGACCGCATGGCCGCCTTCGGTTTCAACGCCGTGCGGATTCATCATCACGACAACGAGATTTACGACGGTAAACAACCATCGCGAATCAACCCGGAGCGCATGGATCGATTGGAGTATCTCCTCGGCTGTTTCGCCAAGCGCGGAATCTATTACACCACCGATGTTTACGTCTCCCGCCGGAACATTCCAGCCGCCGAACTCGGCGCGGTCGGAGCCATCGAAACTCCGGCGGAATACAAAGCGCTCTTCTATGTGGACGAAACTGTTTTCGACGACTGGAAGAAGTGGGCCGAAGATTTTCTCGGCCATGTCAATCCCCATACCGGATTCGCGCTCAAGGACGACCCTGCCCTCATCTTCCTCTCGCTGGTCAACGAAGGGAATCCCGCCACCTGGTGGAACACTTCCCCCCGTACAGTGGCGCTTTACCGCCAACAGTTTGAAACCTGGGCCAAGGGGCGTACTTTCGAGGAGTTCCTTTCTTATCTCGCCGTCAAACGCTACGAAGAGATGAAAGCCTTCCTGCGCGGAATCGGCTGTAACACGCTGCTCACCGACCAGAATTTCAGGAACGACGTCTCGCTCGCCGTCGACCGCTCGCATTACGACTTCACCGACAACCACGCCTATTGGGACCATCCCCGGTTCGCGGAGAAACGGTGGAATCTGCCGGTGCTCCCGAATCAGGTCAATCCCCTCGCCGCCGCCTCCGGGGTGCCGGGCGGAATGTTCCCGACCCGCCTGTTCGGCAAAGGGTTCACGGTCACGGAGTTCGATTACGCCAACCCGAACATCTACCGTGCCGTCGGTCCCGGTTTTATGGCCGCCTACGCCGCGTTCCAGGATTGGGACGGTCTCTTCCCCTTCGCCTACGCCCACAGCCTCGCTTCGGTCGTCAACCCGGACCGAACGAGCGGATTCTTCGATATCTCCACCGATCCCGTCAAGGCGTTTTCGCAGCGCATCGGCGCCCGGCTCTTCCTGGCGGGCGGAATCGAGCCCGCGAAGCGCGTTTTTGCGACAGTCGTCACGGAGCCATTCAAGAAGGGAGCTCCGACGCAATACCCGGACTCCTTCTGCGATCTCGGATTTCTCGCCCGGATCGGCACCTTGACCGGCCCCTTGACCGGCCCCGGGAAGGCGGATGCCCTGATCGACATCGGTGCGGGCGGCTCCCCGATCCCCGACCTGATCGCGGCAGGCAAACTCCCCAAAGGGTGCTATGACGCGGCGGAAGGGCGCTTCACGACGGATCAGCTCGAATTGAACCGCAAAAAACGCACTCTCCGCGTCAACGCTCCCGGCGGAGAACTTCTGGCACTGGAATCCGGCCAACTGAAGGGGACGCGCCTGGAAGTCGAAAACCGGGGGCCCTTCTCGGTCTTCGCGCTGCTGCCGGTCGATACGGAACGCCTCGGCGACGCAAGGAGGCTCGCTCTCATGCACCTCACCAACACGCAGGCGACCGGGATGAAATTCGGCAACGACCGCCTCGACCGCCTGGAGTCCTGGGGTAAAACGCCGTTCCTCGCCAAACACGGCGCGGCGCGGATCACATTGCGTCTTTCGCCGGGGCAGTGGGAGGTTCACGCGCTCGACACCGCGGGGAAACGAATCGGCCGATTGGACACGGTTTCGGCAGATGGCACGCTTACCTTTGAAATCGACAACTTCCGGTATCCCGAGGCGGTCTTCGCCTACGAGGTGTCGCGATGAATCCATTCGCTCCGACGGGGCGCCCCTTCCCCGCCGGGGAGATCCCGGAAGTTCTCTTCGATGAGCAGCCGGAGTGGGTGGAGCTTTATCACGAAGCGTGGCGTTCCGCCTGGCGGCACGTCTACGAATCCGCGGAGACGCCGGTCTCTCCTTATATGGGAGAAGGATGCGCCCTCCCTGTCGTCTGGATCTGGGACACCTCGTTTATGGCGCTCTTCTGCCGTTACGCAAGCAAAGCCTTTCCCGGCGTGGAGAGTCTCGACAACCTCTACCGGATCATGGCGGGGAACCCCTCGCCGGTGCGGATTCAACATCCCGACAATCCCCCGCTGCTCGCTTGGGCGGAGTGGGAATCGTTCCGCTTCTCCGGTGACAAAGAACGCCTCCGCCGGGTTCTTCCCATCCTGGAAAATCATTACGATTTCCTCGAAACGTTGACGGGCGACGTTCCCTGGGGCGTCGTCCCGACCGCGTGGCGGAAAAGAGCGGACGGCTATTTCTGGAACGGAATCTCCTCCGGCATGGACAATACTCCCCGCGGGTGGGGCAGCTATCGGGATCTCCTCTGGCTCGAAGCTCCCGCACAGCTGGGCCTCGCTGCGCGGTCGATCGTCCGCATGGCGGAAATCACCGGCAACGACAGAATTCAACGGAAGTTCAACGAAGAATACCGCCGGAAGCGCGAACTCGTTCAGCTCCACTGGGATGAAAGGGACGGTTTCTTTTACGACCGCCGCGGCAAAGAGTTCTGCCGCGTCGTGACCCCGGCCGCCTTCTGGGTAATGCTCGCCCGGATGGCGACCCCGGAACAGGCCGCCCGGATGGCCGCTTATCTCACCGATCCGGCGCAGCTCGGCGGGCGTTGCTGCTGCCCCACGGTGGCGCGCAGCGATCCGGATTTCTCGGAGGAAGGCGGCTACTGGCGCGGCTCGGTCTGGGTTCCCCTGGTCCACATGACCGCGAAGGCGCTCGAAGAATACGGCATGTTCGAGCTCGCCGAGGAGGTTTCGCGGAAACTCCTTTGTCACATGACAGACACCTTCCGCAGCTATTTGCCCTCTTCGATCTGGGAGTGCTACAAGCCGAACCGCCCCGAACCCGCCCTCAACAGCAAAGGCAAGCTCTGCCGGGCGGATTTCTGCGGCTGGTCGGCGCTCGGCCCGATCTCCCTCCTGATCGAGAACATCATCGGGATATCGGCCGCCGGGTCAACCGTGACCTGGCGCATCTCATCCGAGAAACGCCACGGCATCCGGAATCTGCGGATCGGCGGCAACCGGATCGATCTCATCTACGACTTCGGCATCGTTCATGTCTCTTGCACAAAGCCGTTTACGCTGATTCTAAACTCCCAGAGCTACCGGATCGAACCGGGCTCCCGGAAGTTGCCCGGCGGCACCCCGTGCACGCGTTTGAACCCCTTGCAGAAATAACTGGTGTCTTCGAAGCCGCACGCGCCGGCGATCACTTTTAACGAGCCCGTGGTCGTCTGCAGCAGCCGCTGGGCGAGGCGCATCTTCTGTTCGATGATAAACGCATGGGGGCTCTGCCCCTCCAGCTCCTGGAACTTCCGCGAAAAATGCCAGCGGCTGCAACCCGCCGCATCGGC
>JAVBSA010000009.1:0-2631 GCA_031556915.1 Victivallis sp. | reverse complement strand
GGCCGTCGCCGCCGATCACCCGGAAATATTCCACCTCTTCAAGGTCGGCGACATAGGCATTCCGCTCGGGATTCCACATCGCGTCGAAACAGCTTCCGTCCTCCAGGTAGGCGGTGACGGTGATGCTTCCATCGGTAATATCCGCGCCGCTTACCAGCAATGTGTGCCGGAATACATCTTCTCCCGTGAACCGGTAATAGTCCGGGTCGTCCGAAGAGGTCGTCAGCCCGGTGTAAAATCCGAAGCCGACCCCGGTGGCGGTCTCCGGGGTGTCGTTGCGCGCCGAATCGTCAAACCGGTCGACGGAACCGACCAACTCTCCGGCAAAGGAAATCGTGAAAAACGCGTCCGATCCGGCGGAAATCCGAAGCAGGTAATCCCCCGCCGCCAACAGCGCCCCGGGAATCGCAACTTCGCCGGTTCCCTGCCCGGAACCGATGACCGCGCCGCCAAGATCCGTCAGGACATAGGTAAATTCCGTTCCGCCTGCGGCAGTTTTAACCGTCACTCCGCCGCCCGTTCCGGGTTCCTCCCCGTCCCGGACGACGAACCGGTAACAAAGTTCCTCCCCGGCAAAAATGCTCTGGCAGCGGAATGAGAGGCCGCCGCCGGTAAACACCCCGAGATCCCGCGCCCCGCCGCCATCCGGCAATTCAAACGGGAGCAACCCGGTTTCGAACCGGTAAACCGATCCGCGCCCCTCTTCCGGCGCGACTCCGGCGAGCCGCCGCACAAACTGATACCAGGCGGAGTCGTTCGCCGTCAGGCCGAGCTTATCGTAATGGGACGAAAAATCCTCAAACCTGTCGTACAACACCGGCAATGCGACGGAGAGCCCGCCGCCCCGGCCGTAAAAGAATCCCCGCCCGAGATAGTCCGACACGGCGTTGCCCGCCGCCGCCAACAATTCCCGGGCGGCGGCGACAATTGCGGAATCCCCGTCGAAATACCGGATGACCCGCTTGAGATAATCGAAAAGCTCCGTGGAATAGTAGTCTTCATCGAGCGGTTCCAGCTGTGTGGAGCCCCCATGCCAGAGGGACTCGTTGACCACCCTGAGCAACTTCAGAAACTCACCGGAATCCAGTTTAAGCGCAACTTCGGCAAACCGGTTCATTGCGCCGGTCAACTCGCCGGCCAGCGCGAGATCGGTGATCGAAACGTTCGGAAAGGCCCGGCTGCCCTTCGCCGTCTCCAGGAACGCCTGTGCAATCTCATATTCCGTCGACGCGGCAAGAAGCCCCGCCGTCAGGCAGGTATAATCCAGCCCTTTGGCGCCGACGGCTTCCGTCGACGCCACCAGGTAGCGGATTGTGCTTTCGTCAAACTCACTCACCAGTTCCGAACCGGCCATCAGGCAGGCGTCGAACGCCAGGACATCGATCTTTTTCCCTTTGATCGCACCGGCGATTCCGGGAACGGAAATGATATTCCCGCTCTCAAAATCCTGCAGCGCCCCGGTCAGGCCGCCGCCGTGATTCCAGAGCACCAGGGAATAAAAGTCCGAATCGGGCGAAGCCGCCATCGCGGTATCGACAAACCACGCCAGCGTTTCGGCCGAACCGGTATCCGGGTTATACCCCAGATCGGTTCTGACCTGCGTATCGCCCGACACGGTCAGGTAATAATGGTCCCCGTTCTCCGAATCGACCAAAATCTGAAAATTGATATTCGCAGGGGATCCGGCGAGCGCATACCCTTGCAGAAGCGCATCGAGGTTCGCAACCTGATTTTCCCACAAATCATTGTCGGCGGCGAAATAAACCATCACAGTAATATCGGGAACGGACATGGAAACCTCCGGCAGTTAATTCAGTTACTCCTGAAATAGTATATACCTTGCGACCTAAAAAACAACCCCATGAGCTAAAAATTAATTTGCGGGCTTATGTCCACCTCAATCTCCATTATGTACAGCTTATGTACTGTTCATATTGCAGATTTTCCTCATATGTCTCTTGCCTTTCGATTCCATTCCCGCTATAATTATGATAGAGCCAATTGCAACAACCGGGAGCCGCTCTTATGAACAACGGAAAAACAGCCCGCCCGCTGGCGGACTACCGCTTTGAAGCGGAGCACAACGTTCCCAAATACGAACAGCTCAAGCGCTTCCTGATCGAATATATCGCCGAACTGCCGCCGGAACAGGAGTTCCTTCCCTATGAGAAGGAGCTGATGGAGCAATTTCAGGTCTGCCGCGGAACCGTCCGCCAGGCGATGGCCAAGCTGCGCCGCAGCGGCTACATCGAAACCGCCCGCAAGCGGGGGAGCCGCATCCTGCGCCGGGCGCCCGGCGACGAGCCGCACCCGCTGCTCCACAAAACGACGGGCCGCGTCGGCTTCATCCTCGCCAACAACGAAAAGGACTCCGCGCGCAGCGGCGACATCCGCTGGCAGCTGGTCGATGAATTCGAGCGTCAGCTGATCGGCATCAACCGCCAGCTGGCCGTCTACAATCTCCGTGAAAACGACTGGCAGACCTGGCGCGATCCGGCAAAGCTGTGCGACTCGCTCCGGGAGAAAGAGATTTCCTGGGTTGCGATCCGCCCCGATTCCGACCCGGAATCGCCCCTCAAGCAACTGCTCCGCAAGCTGGAAGAATATAAAATCAAGGTGGTTCTGCTGTTT
>JAVBSA010000170.1:0-5441 GCA_031556915.1 Victivallis sp. | reverse complement strand
CACCCATTACAACAACCGCAGCCAGATGTTCGACGCCAGGAGCCCGATGATCAGGAGCGGTAAAAAAGACGCGCTCCCGGTCTGCGTGACGCTCTGCACCCGCGATGAATGCGGCTGCCTCAGCCAGGAACTGCTGGGCCGGATCGTCGAATTCGTCAAGCAGAAGGGGTTGACCGACCGCGTCGACGTGGATGCGACGTTCAGCTCGCGCCCCTCCGGCGAAGGCACGGTCTGCATCTCCGTCGGCGACGTCATGCTCCCCTGCAGCGGTTCCGTCGATGAAGTGTTTGCCGAGGTGAAACGCGCCATCGAAAACAACTGCTCCAAATAACCCGGGAAATCCGGGAGCCGGGGAACCGGGAGGGCAAAGCGCCCCTCCCGGTTCCCTGCGTGTTTTTTCCCGAGTTCCTGTTTGGGGAGGGGGAGAAAGGGATTGAATTTCATTTTATGATATGCTATATTAAGCAGTCGCATTCTTGTTTGGCAACGGTAACATTATAATAGTAAAGCTTATAAACCGAATGGCACAGAGCCCCTATCTTTTTTCGGAAAGAGATACTTACGACACGCCGGCGGATTTGCCGCGGTCGTTCGGGTCGCGTCTTACGTTCGGGAGCCGCTGGTACTTTTATGCCGGGAACTTCGGCGTTTTTGCGCGTACCGGCCGTTGCGGGCGCCAGGGGAAGCTTGATAAGGAACGCCAGATTTTCTATTCCAATTTGAATTTCAGGTTGGTGGAAAGGTGCGGGGGGCGCATTCATCTGCGCGGGCTCGACAATCTGCGCGCGGTCGAGGGGGAGCCGGTGGTTCTGATCGGCAATCACATGAGTCTGCTGGAGACGGCGCTTTTTCATGCGGTGGCGCGGGAATATCTGGATTTCACGTTTGTCATCAAGGAATCTCTTCTGCGGGTTCCTTTTTTTCGTGAGATCATGGTTTCGCTGGGGGCGATTCCGGTTGGCCGCGCGAATCCGCGCGAGGATTTGCGCGCTGTGCTCGGCGACGGTAAAAAGGTGTTGGAATCGGGCCGCTCGATTATTATTTTCCCTCAATCGACCCGTTCCGCGGAGTTTGACGCGGAGAAATTCAACTCCATCGGGATCAAGCTGGCCAAATCGGCGGGGGTCCGGGTGCTGCCTTTCGCGCTCAAGACCGATTTTCTGACGAATGGAAGGGTATTAAAAGACCTGGGGCCTGTTTGCCCCGCAAAACACGTGTATTTTGAATTTGCTCCGGCCAGAGTTGTGGAAGGCAACGGCCAGGAGCTTCAGAAAGAGATCATTGATTTTATAGAATCCCGCCTGACTCTCTGGCGGACCGAGGAAAAGGAGATTCGGAAAAAATGAGTAAGACGGCGCTTCCGGAAACGATGTTGGCGTGGCAGCTTTACGGCGCGGGGATGGAAAACTTCGGGTTGAACGACCAGCCGGTGCAAATTCCCGTACCCTCGATCAAGCCGGATGAACTCCTGGTGCGGATCGACGCGATCGGGCTTTGCTTTTCCGACGTGAAACTGATTCGCGCGGGCGAAGCGCACCCCAGAGTGATTTCGAAGGACCTCAAGAACGATCCCGTCATTCCCGGCCACGAGGCGGTGATGACCGTGGTGAAGGTCGGCGACGCGCTCACCGGTAAATTCAACGCGGGCGAACGCTTTATCATTCAGGCCGACATCTATGTCAAGGGCAAGGGATTTGCCTACGGTTACGCAATCGACGGCGGCATGGCGCAGTACAGCGTGATCGATCAGCGGGTCCTGAATGGCGATGAAGGCTGCTATCTGCTGCCGATCGCCGACGGGATGTCCTCCGCGGTTGCGGCGCTGCTGGAACCCTGGACCTGTGTCCAGGCAAGCTATATGATCGAAAACCGCACCAAGCCTAAAAAGAACGGCAAAGTCCTGATCGCGGCGGGCGACGGCCAGCTGTATGCCGCGGGCAAACTGCTCAAGGAAGCTGCCCCGGCGAGCGTGGTCGGTTTCGGGCTTTCCCCCGCGGCGGTCGAGGCGTTGAATGCCGAACTCGGAATTAAAATGGCGCTGGTGGATGAGATTCCGGGAAATGTCGAATTCGACGATATCTTCCTCTGCAACCTGCCGCTGGAATTCTCCGAACCCGCCGCCAAACTGCTTTCGCGCGGCGGCGTGGCGAGCTTTATCGGCGATTACGGGAAACAGAGCGGCATGTTCGACGTCGGCCGCGTTCATTATGAAGGTTTCTTCTACCAGGGAGCGGCCGGAACCGACCTTTCGGCGGCTTACAACCGCAACGTCCGCAGCGCGGTGAAAAAGGGCGGCAGCTGCTGGCTGCCCGGCGGCGCGGGCGCGATGGGGCAGATGCACACCCAGCTTGCGGTGGAAAACCCCGACGGCCCCTCGCGGATTCTGGTGACGGACATGGATTCGGCGCGGATCGAAAACGTCAAAAAACTGCTTGCTCCGGCGATTGCGGCGCGCGGAATTGAGTTTGTCGCCGTGAATCCCGCCGGTTTGACGCCGGATGAATTCGACAAACTCCTGCGTGACTTTGCGCCGGAGGGGTTCGACGACATCATCATGCTGGTTCCGGTGGTTCCGGTTCTGGTTCAGGCGGCCCGTTATCTCGGGCAGGATGGTTTGATGAATATTTTCGCCGGGATTCCGGCGGGTGTCGAGGCGCAGCTCTCCATCTGCGGGATCGTCGGCAGGAACCAGCGCTACATCGGTTCCTCCGGCAGCAAGACCGAGCATCTGCGTCACACGCTCATTCTGGCCGAGACCGGCAAGCTCAATCCCGTCACCGCCCTGGCGGCAATCGGCGGGATGAAGTCCCTGAAGGAAGGCCTGGAAGCGGTGATCGGGGCGAAGTTCCCCGGTAAAACCGTTATTTTCCCGAATGCGCCCGATATGCCGCTGACTCCGATCGGCAAGATGACGGCTCTCGATCCGGCGATCAAAGATACCCTCGACTGCGAAGGGTTCTACACGGTCGCGACGGAAGCGGAGTTGAAACGCATTTACGAACAGGAAGGCTGAGGTTTTGTTCTCCTGTAAAGGTAAATTCCTTCTGGTCATGGCTATGACGGCGTCGCTCATTGCGGCGCTTCATGGCGGTTCTCTGGGAGCTTCCGCATTGGGGTTTGCCGCGTTCAAGGAGTTCAATGCGTCCAGCTGGCAGTTCGTCGGGCAGAATATCGTGGCGAAAGACGCCTATATCCCTGCCGGCGACCTGGAAATTTTTGCCGACCAGGCGGTCATCAACGTGGAAAGCCGGGATTTTGAAGTCTCCGGCAACGTGAAAGTCTATCGTTGGCAGGGCGGCGGCGGCGTGGTCGATCCCGCCAAGTTGGAACGTCTTCAGAAATCCACCGGCACCAGCGTATCGGTGAAAGAGCTGGTCGGCGACACCTGGGGGAACCAGTCGATCAGCGTAACGGTTTCGATGTTGGCCGACAGCCTGACCGCCGACCGGCTCACCGGGAATCTGGAGAGCGGTTATTTCTCGTTTGAAAACGCCCAGCTCCGGTTCAAGTCGTTCGTCTGCCGCGCCGAGCGGGGCGAACGCAAACCCGACGGCGTCATTGTGGTGAAAAACGCCGAAATCAGTGCCTGCAGCTACCTGGAAAACGACAACGGGCACTATTCCATCGGCTGTACCGAAGCGCAGTTCACGCCGCACGCGACCGAATTCTACGGGCTGGAGACGCTTGACACCGACGTCGGGGATCATACGATTTTTCTGACCAACGGTTTTGTCAAGATTTACGGGGTTCCGTTGCTCTGGCTGCCGGTTTTCTACAAGCCGAAAGACGAATCGCTCGGATTGTTCGGCGTGCAATGGGGCGAAAGTTCGGACTGGGGCTATTTTATCTCCGTCTACAAACGGTTTGTTTTTTCCGACTATCCGTATTCCTCCATCAAGGTGCGGGGCGATTATTATTCCAGCCGCGGGATCGGTTACGGGGCGGATGGCGAGTTTGTGACGGAGCACTCCAGAACCGATGTGTTCGCTTATATGATGCGCGATTATCACCCGTACCGGGAAAATCACTACAACAACTACCGGATCGACGTGCCTATGAACCGTTACGATTTCCGGGTGACCAACCTGACTCACATCACGCCGCGCCTGGACTTCCGCGGGGCGTTCGAGGTGCTCAGCGATCCTTATTTCACGCGTGACTTTTTCGCCGGGAAATACAATTTGAACCCGCAGCCGGCCACCTATGCGGCTCTGGAACAACAGTTCGATCATTTCAGCGCGTCGCTTTATGTACGGCCCAAGATCAACAGCTTTTTCACGACGGTCGAACGGCTGCCCGGATTCCGGCTGGATATTCCGCGGCAGGAAATCTTCAGCACCAATCTTTACTATCAGGGAGATCTCTCGCTCGACTACCTCAAAATGGATTGGATCGAATTCGACGAGAAGAACAAGCTGTATCCGGATGAGAAACTCAAGGATTACTCGAGTTTCCGCCTGGATACGACCCATTTCCTCTATTATCCGATCCGGTTCGACTGGTTGAACATTGTGCCGCGCGCCGGGTTCAAGATGACCGCATATTCCAATTCCTCCGATAATAAAGTGAAGCAGGAGGATCTGGTGAAGCTCTTCGAGGCGGCCAACCAGCAGAATACGATGGGATTCCCGCTGAACAACTACGATGACAACGGCGGCAGCCGGCTCCGGTTCGCCGGGGAACTCGGTGTGGAGGCGTCGACCAAGATTTACAACTCCTGGCAGGATGTCCGGAGCAGCTTTCTGCAGCTGGACGGGCTCCGTCATGTGATCCGGCCTTATATCAACTACACCTTGATTCCCAAGCCGACCGTCAGCCGGGATCACCTTTACTATTTCGACGATATCGACCGGATCGACAAACAGCACTTCATCCGGTTCGGTTTGGAAAACCGCTTGCAGACCAGAAGCGGCAGTTCGGTCAGAGAGTATTTCTCAATGGAAAACTACTGGGACCTTTTCATGGAGAAGGATGATGAATATAACCAGATCGGCAATTTCTGCACCATCCTGAGTGCGACGCCGTTCAAAGGATTCTCCATTTCGACCGAGTTTGCGATCGATCTCGGCAACAACAACGGCGATATTCCGGATGTGAAGCGCCGCGGAGTCGACGTCGGGCAGCCCGGCATGGATATCAAGTGGTTGAACCGCTGGAACCTGACGCTGAAATATTCGCCGGCGGAGGATTGGGACTTCACCCTCTCTTACATGTATCACCGCCCTTACGGCGCACGCAGTTCCTATTCGATGGGTTCAACCCTGACCCAGCTCGACGCGGGCAGTTATTTCAACCGCTTCTACGGAACCCATACCGAACAGATCAGCTTCTCGATCCGCATGCCGCTTACGCCGGATCGCCGGACTTTCCTCGCTTATGGGCTCTCGTATGACATTATCCAGGGATATATCGACTCTCACACTCTTCAGGTGGTCCGCAAC
>JAVBSA010000535.1:0-5960 GCA_031556915.1 Victivallis sp. | reverse complement strand
CTTGCGGCCCCTATATGGCTCTGGCGGAATCGATTGATCCCGGTTACCGCGAGGCAATGAATCATTATCTTGTGGAAAACCGCTCCGCGCTGGAGCGGATTCCGGAACTCCTGTCGCTCCTGCCCGCCGATCTTTCGACGGAGGACTCCGATTTAAGCAAGAGCCGGGCTCACAAGTATTACCAGCTCCGGGAACTGGTCGACGGCTATTATGGGGTTATGGGAAGTGAGGAACGCCTGGCGAAGCTGCCCGAACTTATCGGCACCCTCAACGCTCTCACGCAACTCCACGCCTATTACCCTCTGCCTTCTTTCGAAAGCAGGGTGGAGGAACACAGCCTCGCCGCGCTGCCGGAACCGCTCCTGCGCCAACAACTCGCGTTCTGGCAGGAGGCGGAGAGCCGTCTCACCGAACAATGCCGGTTCCGCCACTGGATCGACACGCTGAAAAACTGCGGGAGTCCGTTTGTTCGGGGCACTCTCCCCCTGGACCGTTTCTATCTGCCGCAGCTGCAGGCGACCATGCTGGAGTACGGAATCGTCAACTTCCACCGGCTCGACGAATATTATATCAACCGGCCCGAATGGGAGGCGAGGCAAAACAAAAGCATCTTCAACGTCTTCCCCGACCTGCTTTTCATGCAAAGCGCCCCGGATTCCGCGTCAAGGATCCTGTCGCACGGACTCGTAATCTGCCGGATCACCCGAGCCGGAATCGCAACGGAGCTTTACCGCCGGAAATACGGCGATTACCCGGAACAACCGGAACAGCTGATCCCGGAGTTCCTCCCCGCCATCCCCCGCGATCCCTTCAGCGGAACACCCCTGCTCTATTGCAAAGGCGAAATCGAAGTGGAACAAACAAGGATTGTAAAAAACGAAAACAACTTCGAAGCACACCGGGAAACCCTTCTTCGCCGGGGCTGCCGCATCTACAGCATCGGCCCCGACGGCCGCGACAACGGCGGCAACCCGAAAAAGCAGCGGGACGAATACGACATCCCCTTTACGCTATCCCATAAGGAGCCCGGCCGATGAGAGATTTCCCCGTCATATACCGAGACCGCAAAGGCAAAGAACAGGAGGCGGAATTGCTCCGGTTCTATGAACTGCTCGCCGACGGCCGCCTGTCGGTGACGACGCCGGTTCGCTACCGGGATGAAGCGGAATTCCTGCCGCTCCAGGATCACCCGGAACTCGGAAAGGCGGTTCCGCAGCTGGAACAGGAATACCGGCACAGAAACAATCGGATCCTCACCCTGCTCATCCTCGGCCTTTTCTGGGGATTAGCCGGATTCCTGCCCTGGCTTCACCCCGGTGCATGGCAACTAATGAGTTGCTATACCATTTTCTGGTACCCGCTTTTCAGCTGCCCGTTCCTGCTTGGTTCGAGGAAGGATTTTTTCGATGTCCCATTCCGCTCCTGGCTTCTTTATGAAATGCCTTATCTCAACATCATCACCGGGCCCGTCTCCGCCTTCCGTCATTACCGTGGGAGAAAACGGTTCGCCGCCCTCCTCGGCTGGACAGCCTTCACCCTGCTTCTCATCACAATGTGGTGTATGCCGAACAAAATACCGACCGCCCGGCTGGCGGCGGCGCTGAATACAGTCTGCCTCGGTTGCGTCTGTCTGCTGCATGCGTTTTCGAGCTACAATCGGTTGCGCTTGAAGGCAATCCGGCGGCGGGCGGGCTTCCGTCGCGTCAAGGGGCCTGTCGAACAGGTATTGTCGAAACTCCGCTGGAACAATCCCCGGGAGAGAAAACGGCGCCTCAACGGTTACTTCAAATATTTCCTGACCTGTTTGGTTCTGCCCGGGGGTTATCTTGCCGTTTACTTCGCCGTCGGCTTTATCCGCTTTCATTCCGCCTCTCAGGCGGCCATGGCCGCCGGGTTGCCGCCGGAGCGCCCCGTTCCATCGGCAAACGATGTCGAAACGGCAGCACTTCTGGACGCCATGCACTTCGCCCCCGTCCCGGAAAATTTGAATCGCCTGTCGCTTCACACCGACCTTCTGCTCGCCATCCGGAATGCGCCTCCCGCCTTCGCGGAAGAGCTCCGGCAATATGTCGGAGACAATGAAGGAGCATTGCAAGAGCTCGACACAATCCTCGCGCACCTCCCCGCCGATCTCTGGCAGGAATCCCGTGACATCAGAAGAATCAGGAACCGGAAATACGAACGGCTCCGCGACCTGTTGACGGCCCGGTACATCCTGCTCCCCGCGACGGAACGCCTTCGGAGCACCCCGGAATATCTGGAAAAACTGCAAACCTTGAGCTACATCAGCGCTTATGGCCGGTATGGCCGCATCGGTTCCGTCCCTCTCCTCGAACAGTATATTCCCCATGCGCCCGAGGTATTTTTGCGGGAAGAACTCAGCCGGCTAACCTTTCTGGAGAAGCAACTCGCGGATGAAATGCGGCTGTTCCGCTGGCGTATTCTCTTCATCATACAGGATGCTTTCACGCAGGAAAGCGGCCATTATATCTCCGCCCAGGAAAAGGCCAACCTGATTTACAGCGCCCTCGCGGAAACGGCAAGTTATCCGGAATATGTCCATTGGAAACCGCGGACCGCGTATCCCCTGAACCCCTATCTCCACACCTATCTGCTTCTCGCCGACCGGGCAGAGGAAGCCTTCGCCTATTCGAATGCCCTCGCCCAACTGCGCACTGCCCGGACAGGCGTCGCCGCGGAACTCTACAGCCGGAAACACAACGTCTACCCCGACAACCTGCAACAGCTCACGCCGGAATTCCTCGCCGCCGTCCCCAATGATCCATACACCGGCAAACCGCTCCGTTACAACAAAGGAATCGTCGAAGTCCCCTACACCGACATCACAGTCAACGGAAACACCTTCGAGGGGACGTGGAAAACCGGGCAACAACAGGGGATTGAAATCCATAGTTCCGGTCGCGAACGCGATATCTATTTTTCCATTCTGCCATAGCGCCAAGTCTATTGCTTTCTGTACGCGCTCGGCGATACGCCGGCCTTCTTCTTGAACAGGTTGGAGAAATAATATTCGTCGCGGAACCCCAGTTCCGCCGCGATCGCCTTGACCGGCTTGGTCGAATTCCGCAGCAGAACCCCCGCCGTCTCGATCTTGCGCCGCAGCAGATACCCGTATGGCGTGCAACCGAAGTCGCGCCGGAAAATCCGGATGGCCTGAGCCGGAGAGCGGCCGATCTCGCGCGCAATCCGCGCCAGCGGCAGCGACGGCTTGAACAAACTGTATTCGATCAGCTGACGGATTTTCCGCCCCTCCTCGGAATGAAGCGTTCCCGCGTTCACATACCGCGTAAATGCCAGGATCAATTCGAGAATCAGCATGGCGCCCGCCTCTTCCGGCTCGGTCCGGTACGTTTTCAATTTCTCCAGCGCCGATTCGAACAGCTCTTTTACCCGGCAATCCTGCAGATGATGCACGCCGTTCAAACGGTAGAGCTGAAACAATTCGTCGATCAGCGGGCCCTCCGCATTGATCCAGAGCTTGACCCACGGCGCGTCGCCGCTCGAGCCGTACTCGTGGTCAACGCCGGGGGTGACGATGTAAACGTCTCCGGCGGCGGGCAGAAAGCTCTCTTCCCCGAAACGGAGAAAGCCGCGCCCCGAAACGATATATTCGAACACATAGAAATGGGCATTTTGAGACGAACGCCTGATCCGGTAACTCCCGTCGCAATAGGAGACCCCCGCAAGCAGAATCCGGAGAGGCGCCTCCGGAGGAGCCGGCGGAAACGTGATGATATCCTCACGCATCATGGGATTATACCATTTCCAGAAAAAACATTTTCATCCGTCCTTTTCCTTTGACTTCGGAAGTCGGGCGTTGGGTGAACAGGTAATCCGGCGGCGCGAACTTACGCGCGGTTTCCGACACATTGATCCGCATCGGGGCGGAAAGCTGTTCCATGCGGGCGGCGGTGTTGACGGTGTCGCCGAAGACGTCGTAAATATATTTTTCCGTACCGACGATTCCGCCCACCACCGGGCCGGAGTGGATCCCGAAACGCATCCGCCAGACCGGGTGCCCGACGCTGTTGTTGCGTTCGGCCAGATAACGCATCGCTTCCAGCGCGGATTTCAGGATGTTCCCGCAATGATCCGGGGTGGGAACCGGCATGCCGGAGACGCTCATATAAGCGTCGCCGATGGTTTTGATCCGCTCGCAGGAGTTGGCGGTGAAAATCTTGTCGAAAGCACTGAAGAGGTCGGAGAGTTCCGCAATGACCTCCTCCGGCTCCATCAGCGCGCTCAGCCGGGTGAAATCCACGATGTCGGAGAAGAAAACCGTAACGTTCTCAAACCGTTCCGGCTTGCTGCGACCCTCCGCCCGGAGTTCCGCGATGACCCGTTCCGGCAGGATGTTGCGGAGAAGCCGGGCGGATTTCGCCTGTTCTTCTTCCAGCGACTCCTTGAGTTCCAGCAGTTTCAGGCTGTTTTCGACCATCGTGTAGCGTTGTTCGACGACCGCTTTCCGCTCTTTGCAAAGAATTTCCCGGAGCTCGCGGCGCTTTTCTTTTTCAAGGGCAAGCGCTTCCTCGAGTTCGCGGATTCTGCCGGACAGCTCTTCCTCCCGCGTCATAGGTCATTACTCCCCGGATTGCAGCACGTCGTCCCAGGGACGTGCAAAGCACTCCGAATCTTTGCGGAAGAGGTTGAAACGGATGATGTGGCAAAGCGCGGCCACGCCGTCTTTCCAGCCGATTTTTTTGCCTTCATCGAACCGGCGCGGAAAATAGGAGATCGGAACCTCCCAGATCCGGAGCCGGCGCGAACGGGCCAGTTTCGCGGTCATCTCCACCTCGATCCCGAACCGGCACGATTCCAGCTTGAGGTTCTGGATGATCTCGCGGCGGAACGCCTTGTAGCAGGTCTCCATATCCGACAGATGAATGTCGGAGAAAACGTTGGAGAGGAACGTCAGAAATTTGTTGCCCATCTCGTGCCGGAAAAAACGCACCTGGCCCGGCGTTCCCATGAAACGGGAACCGTAAACCACGTCGGCCTTGCCCGCCAGCAGCGGGGCGATCACGACGGGATAATCCTCGGGCGTATATTCGAAGTCGGCGTCCTGGACCATGACGAAAGGCCGGGTCGCTTCGGCGAATCCGCGGATCAGCGCGGCGCCTTTGCCCTGATTGACCTCCTGATTGAAAAGGCGGATTTTGGGATTGTCCGCAAAATACTGCAATTCCTTCCAGGTGCCGTCTTTCGAGGCGTCGTTGACGATGATGAGTTCGCCGACTTCAGGCCGGGCAAGCACCCGTTCGACGATTTCGCGAATGGTCTGTTCTTCGTTGTAGGCGGGCATCACCACCGACAAACATTGAGCGGAATCGTATTTCATTTGCCAAGCTCCTTCGAACGTTCCGCCGCCGCAACGACCGCCTGGATGACGGCGCCTGCGAAACCGCGTTCCTCCAGAATTTGCATGGCGCGGATCGTGGTTCCCGCCGGACTCGTCACCTGGTCGCGCAGCTGGATCGGGTGCACCCCCGTCTTGCGCACCATCTCCGCCGAACCGATCACGGTCTGGAGCGCGAGCTGTTGCGCGTCGTCGCGCGGCAGCCCCGCCGCGACCGCACCGTCGATCAGCGCCTGAAGAAAAGTGAAAACATAAGCAGGCCCGCTGCCCGAGAGCGCAGTGACCGCGTCAAGATAGCACTCCTGCGTCCGGCGGACAACGCCGACGGAACCGAAAATCCGTTCGACGAGCTCGATGTCCGCCGGCTTCACCGCCGGGGAGACCGTGAACGCCGCGGCGCCTTCGCCGACCAGCGCGGGCGTGTTGGGCATGACGCGCACCACTTCGCGCGAGCCGGAGGATTCCATCAGCCGTTCGATCGTCACCCCCGCCAGAAGCGAAATCACCAGCTTGCCGCCGAGGGCTTCCTTGAGGCCGTCGAGGGCGGCGGCGAGCGTCTGGGGTTTGACGCAAAGCAGAATCC
>JAVBSA010000439.1:0-4438 GCA_031556915.1 Victivallis sp. | reverse complement strand
TCCGTGGACCGGAGCGGGCATGGCGCCGAGGCCGACGAAGTCGAGGGCATTGTCATACCAGCCGCCGGAGGCGTTGTAGTGTCCGTCGCCCGCTCCGCAGGTCTCGCTGGGATACCGCAGCCGGAGGGGAATGATCGGGATCTGATCGTTATGGGTGATCCGCAGGTTCATGCCATACCCGATTCCGGCCGCGTCGCGGTTGGCCGCCTCGGCGGCTTTGCAGCGGAGTCCGCCTTTCGCGGCGATGGCTTCCCGTTTCGCCGCGTCGTTCTCGCCGCCCGCGCCGTAAGCGCTTGCGATGACATATTTCCAGTTCTGGCCGTCGGCGTTGCGGATCAGGGGAAGCATCCCTTTGTTATCCTCCATATAAAGGGAGAACATGAGTCCGAGTGTTTTCAGGGAGCCGACGCAGTCGGAGGCACGCGCTTTTTCGCGCGCCTGCTGCAGCGCCGGGAGCAACATCGAAGCGAGAATCGCGATAATCGCAATCACAACCAGGAGTTCGATCAGTGTAAAAGACGTACGCTTCATGAAATATTCCCCTTTTTCATTGGTTGGCGATCAGTTTGACATGGACAAATTTCTCATCGGAACAATCCTGGAATCCGGGTAGCCGGTAGATCGGACGGCCGAAAACGCAATCCGCCGTAACCGGCTTTCCCGCAAGCACATCCTCCTCGCGAAAGGTGGCGAGCAGAAACTCGCCATCGGTCCTCATCCGGTCATAGCAGACGAAAATCCGGCCGTCGGCGGCCTGAAAGCCGTCGGGATAACTGACTCCGTAACGGTCGTCGAGGCGGAGGCCGGAACTCCAGGTCTTTCCTTCATCGCCGCTCAGACAGGCGGTGAGCTTCTGCCGCCGGGTCTCCTCGCCGGGGCCGACTTCGTGCCTGACCATCAGCCAGGCTCCCGATTGCAGCTTTGTCACAAAGATGCGGGCGGGCGGAGCAAGGATCTTCGATTTCTCATAGGCGGTCCAGTTCCACCCCCCGTCAGAGGAATCGGTCTCGACCAGGCCGGAAGCCGAACGGAGGTACATGCGGAGCGAACCATCTTCGCGTTCCATCAGATTGGGCTCGTTGAACGACCACTCGGCCACCCGGATTCCGCCGCGCCGGGTCCAGCTTTCCCCCTGGTCGGCGGAGGCGAAAATGTGCACCCGGCGGTCGGCTTCCAGTTCTTCCCGCTCGACCGTGCAAGGGAACTCGACGCCGAACATGTCGTCGTTGGAGAAAGTCCAGAGCGAAACCCCGATCAGCCACTCGCCGTTGGCGCGCATGCAGGGCTTGTTGATCGCGTTCCCATGCCAGATTCGCCGCGGCGCTCCCCAAACCGGATTTGCCTCGTCGGGATTCCCGCAGATGCTGATCCATACCCCCGCTTTGCCGTCGAAAATTCCCATGCTGTAGTCGTAAATCCAGAAAAGCCGCCCATCCGGAGCGGTCCAGAAGTTACTGCAGAGCGAAGTGCAGCGGTAACCGTTGGCGAGCGGACCGGTCTCCGCGGCGAAAGCCGGGCCGGACCAGTGATCGCCGCCGTCATCGCTGTACGCAGCAAGAGGATAGGTAAAGCGGCTCTCTCCGTGCTGCATCCAGGTTGCCCAGAGACGCCCGCCCGGCGTCATGGTGATTCCGCCCGACACCAGGCGGTTCGGTTTTTCGATGACCGGAACAATCCGGGGCGGTTGGATCTGCCCGGCGATTTGGCGGTTTTCCGCGAAAAACGCGGATTGCTGTTCCCGTGGAATCATCTGTTAATTCCTCCCCGTGCGCATGATGCAGCGCTCCCCGTGATCGAGAAAGGCCTCGACCGAGCCGGAATCGACCAATATCTCGATGTGCTTCGCCGCCGGGATTTCGATTCCGGCCACGGTGGCCGGTCCGGAGATTTCGCGCAGATCAGGCGGTCTCGCGGCCGGATTGACCAGGATGCGATCTCCTTTCAAAGTCAGCTCCACCGGGAGCGACATCTGCTGGTTGAATCCCTGGTCGCGGAAGATTCCCTTGTCGCGCAGCCAGAAGATCGCGATGCGCCGCAAGCAGTTGCTGAAGGTCTGCCCCGCGTAGGCGTCACCTTCGATCAGCCTCCTGGGGAGCGTCTCCGGCAGAAAGGTTTCACCGTCGAACGAACCGATCGAATAGACCGTGTCGGCGCCGAAGAGCACCCAGCGCCCGCCGAGCTCGAAGAGTTCCGGGCATTCGTAGAAGCCGTGAATCCGGCTGCAGAATTTCCAATCCCGCAGATTCTCCGAGCGGTAGAAGGCGATATGGTTGACCTCCTCGTAGACGGCGATCACATAATGGCCCGGCGCGTAAACAAGCACGCGCGGGTCGCGGCCGTTGTGACGGATGACCGGATTGTTCCCGTACTCCCGGAACGTCATTCCACCGTCGAGGCTGTAAGCGAGGCACTCGCCGCGCCCGGTCGAAGTATAGTAGACCAGAAGGGCGGGGTTGCCCGGTTCCCCCAGGCCGGAGGCGTTTTCCGTATCCAGGATCGCGCTGCCCGAGAAACAGAGGTCGGCGGCGCTCCGGGGGGAAAGCGCGACCGGCAATTCCTCCCAATTCAGCAGGTCGCGGCTCTTTGCGTGGCCCCAATGAAGGTTCCCCCAATCCGGAGCATCGGGATTGTGCTGGAAATAAAGATGATATTCCCCGTTGAGAAAAATCAGCCCGTTCGGGTCATTGAGCCACCCTCGCCGGGCGGTGAAATGCCAGCGCGGCCGAGTCAATATCGCAGTGTCGATCATGGTTCCTCCATATTCAGTTTATGAATATATTATACCGGAGAAAGCCCTGAAATCCAACCCCAATCTTGCGATATAAAACTCCGTTTTTATGATCTTGATGTATCATTGCGACGAAATTCCCCCGGCGCCATCCCGGTCAGGCGGGGAAAGACGGTGTGAAAGTAATGGCGGTGTTCGTGCCCGAGTTCCCCGGCGATTTCATCGACGCTCTTCGACGAAAACAGCAGGAGTTCTTTCGCCCGGGCGAGATAGATATTTTCGATGTAGGCCTTGGGCGAAATTCCGAGAGAGTGCGTGAAACTGCGGGAAAAAGCTGCCTGGGTCATATCCATCAGCTCCGCCATCTCGCCGACGCGCAGCATGGCCGGCGGCACGCGGGAGAGATATTCGAAAACCGGCTGAAACTTCGCGAACAACCGATACCCGTTTCCCATTTTCCGCACGGATGCACCGACCGTCGCCGAAAGCGCGCCGATGATTCCGCACAGGATGCCGGGGGTATCGTTCCGCCGCCACGCTTCTCTCAGGATTTCGCAACCGGCCGGCGAGTCGATCGCCTGGAACCCGGGAGCCTCGCGAAACAGGGGGCGCAGCGTATGGTCGAGCAGCGAAAAATGCGCGAACAACAGTTCCGAACGGTCGAAATAGGTGACGACAAAGGGATGGTCCTGCGCCAGAATGTAGATCACTCCGGGTTGAAATTCATGCAGTTCCCCATCGATTTCAATCCTGCCTCCGGCCCCGTTGAAGAGAAACAGGCGGTTGAAAACCGGATCGGGGTGCCGATAGGTTTCATCGGCCGGCCGCCTGTCGCAACCATAGCGGAAAAGATTGAAATCCAGCGAAATCGCCAGGTCGCCGAGGGAGAAGCCCAGGGCGGCGCGACCGGACAAACTCCGGCGGTCGAGGTTTTCATCTTCCCGTGTGATGAGATATCTGTCCTGCCCCATAAGCGCTATTTCCCGAAGTGGAATTGATGTCTTTCGAAAAAGTGTTGGAGGTTTTCCCGGCTGCCGGAACGGATGTCGATGTAGCCGACCGGCAAATCAAGGCCGCGGACTTGGGATTTATCATGATGATAGGTGAAACTCGACAACACATTTTCCTGCCGGTAGAACGTGACCCTCAAATCGCCCGCACAGGCGCAAACCATGGAAACGTAAGGCCGGCGTAATTTCAGGAGGGAGAACAGCTCCTTCAGCTCCTCACCGGCAAGCCGTACATCGGAGACATCTCTCAAGCCAATCTGTTGAATGACCGCCGTATCCGTTTCAACCCGAAGGTACCGGAGCCGGGCTTGAAGTTCCCGATTCCGGAAAATCTCAAAACCAATCCCCAACGCCAGCAATATACACAGAACCGATAACAATTGCAGGATTTGTTTTTTGTAACGTTTCATACTGAAACATAACCCGAAAAACAGAATTGTCAATCCGACTTGAATATAACGAATGGATAGGTTATTGTATTTTGCAAAACTACGGAGAAGATATGGCTACGAAAAAACAGATTGTGAAAATCATCGGCAAGGACGGTAATGAAGTTCCCCGCGATTATGTTCCGTGGAATACAGCTTTCAAGTATGGCACGGATATAACAACCAGCTTTGCGCAGGATTGCATGTACTGGAGTCAATTGGAGGGGCGTATTCTCTGTGCTTTGGTGCATATTTGGGTTCGCTATCGGGTA
>JAVBSA010000182.1:0-5340 GCA_031556915.1 Victivallis sp. | reverse complement strand
ACACACGCCGCCCCGCGGATCGGCCCCCAGATCGGGTGGCTCACCTCGGCGGTCAGCAGCAGCATCGTCTGGCCGCCGATGTTGTTCCCGTGACCGATGGTCGGAGAAACCGAACGGTAGTCGAAACCGCGCAGCGTATCGCCGCCGCCCAGGAAGTAACGTTCGAAAATCGGTACGTCTTTATCCCGGTCGAAGGTCGAAACCGTTCCGAATTTGCCGCCGACCATCGCAATGACCGCCTTGTCGAAAAAGCTGTGGTAATAACTGCCCTTGGCTTCCAGCCGGTAATAGTTTTCCGAAGAGCCCAGGAACTGCGGCGTGACCGAAGCGAACAGATTGACGTTGTACCCCTCGGTCGGGTCCAGCATGCTGTCGCGGGTGTCGCGCCCGATCGAAATCGACGGCTGGCTGACCAGCTTGCCCTCGTCGTTCCCCGTCTCCCTCATGTATTCCTTCATGCGTTTGTCGATGTGATTGAGCTTCACGTATTCAAACTTATACCCGAGCGTGACCGTGGTGAAGTCGTCGAAAACCCGGCGGCTGAAACTGAAACGGCCGCCGGTCCGGTTTTCACGCCAGTTCTCGTAATCGACCATATTCATGTAACCGGAAAGCTCGAAACGGATCGGCAGGTCCATAAACCACGGCTCGACGAAGTCCACGTTGAATCCGGCGTTTTCAACGCCGAGAATTCCCTGGATGCGCATCCGCTGGCCGCCGCCGTAAAACCAGTTGCCCGGATTGAACAAATCGAAGTTGTCCGTCGAAATCTCCGCCATACCGAAGAAGGAGTTGATGTCCGAAAGCCCCGCCCCGATGCGGAAGTTGTAACGCGTCGGCTTCTCTTCGATCCGGATGACCACATCCTTTTCATTGAGCGCATCCGCCCCGACCGCCGTCGCTTCCACATGCTCGAAATAACCCATGCCCAGCAACCGCTGCCGGGAGACGTCGATACGGGCGTTGTCCACCGGGTCCCCCGGCTGGATCGCCAGTTCGCGCCGGATCACCTTGTCTTTGGTTTCGGTATTCCCCGTGATCGTCACCTCGCGGACGAAATATTTGCGCCCTTCCGTCACCTCGTAAACCAGGTCCACCGTGTGAGTTTCAAAATCGGCGTGCCGCACCGCCCGGCAGCTGGCGTCGGCATACCCCAGGGAACCGTAACGGGCGGTGACCGCCTTGGTCACCGCCTGTTCCGCCGTGCTGGAAAAGGTTTCGCCCTCTTTCAGCAGAAGAAGCGGCAGCATCTCCTCCTCGCCGAACACCGTGTTGCCGGTAAAACTCTGTTTCCCGACCTTGTAGGGCTCGCCTTCGCTTACCTTGAAGAGAATGTCGATGAATTCCGGATCCTTCTCCTCCGGCGTCAGGGTCATGTCGTCGATCTTGAAGTCGAGATAGCCCTTTTCGTGATATTTTTCCCGGATCCGGGCACGGTCGATCTCCAGTTCCTCCCGGTTCAACAAACCGTAGTTGAGGAAGTCGTTGGCAAACGGAACCCAGTTCCAATAAGTGTACTGATTGGCGATGGAGTGCCGCAAATCCCACTCCGAAAAAAGCGTCGCGCCTTCGAAAACAACTTCCCCTACCTTATGCTTGAGACTCTCGTCGATCCGGAACGTGACCGTCACCGTGTTGTCCGCGCCCGGCAGCATCACCGGGGTGACGGTTGCGTTGACGTAGCCTTTGTCAAGGTAGAATTTCCGGAGATTCTGCGCGCTCTCGCGCACCGTCTTGTCATTGAGGAGCCCGCCCTCCACCACGGTGATCTCCTTGGCCAGGTCCGGCGTATCGAATTTCACGTTGCCCCGGAACTCCACCAGCGTCACGCGCGGTTTGAGTTTCAGCTTGAAAACGATCCGCACCCGATCCTTGTCGAGGTATTCCACCTCGGAAACCACGTCGGAAAAATTGCCGGTGTTGAAGAGGCGTTTCACATCGGCGTCGAGCGTCTCGCGGGAGTATTCCACCCCCGGCCGCAGCTGAACGTTGAAAGCGATCTGTTCCGTCGACAGAATCTGCGCCCCCTGCTGATCGAATTTCACTTCGGCGACCTGCGCGGCTAACAAACCCGGAACAAGAAAAAGCGCCGCGGTTAAAATCCAACTGTAAAATCTGATTCCGGTCACAATGCGATATCCCGATTAGTGTGGTTCATCTTCATTACTATACGGCGCGGCGGGAATAAATTCCATCTTGGTCGGAAAAAAAAGCAGTTTCAGGATGCCGGTGCGCCCGTTACGGTTCTTTTCAATGATCCACTCCGCCTCAACGCTCTGGTCGGCGCTGGAGATTTCCTTGGCGTCGTCGCGGTTGCGGTGAAGGAAGGTCACGATATCCGCGTCCTGCTCGATGGTTCCCGATTCGCGCAAGTGCGCCAGTTTCGGCTTGGCGCCCGCCCCGGCGGTTTTGTCCACCTCTCGGTTGAGCTGCGCCAGGACCAGCACCGGAATCTGGAGGTCTTTCGCCAGCGTTTTGATTCCGCTGGAAATCTCGGCGACCTCCTGCTGGCGGCTGTCCACCCGGCCGTCGGCGTGCATCAGCTGCAGATAGTCGATGACCACGCACTCGATCTGCTCTTTCATCTTCAACCGCCGCGCCTTGGCGCGCAACTCGGCGATGGTCAGGCCGCCGGTGTCGTCGATGAACAGTTTCGCCTTCTGAAAGGCGGAGACGGCGGTCGTCATTTTCGTCAGGTCGCTGTCGCGGAAGGATTTGTTCCAGAAAACCGATTCCGAAAGCCCCGCCTGGGTGCAGAGCAAGCGGCGGGCGATCTGCCCGGCCGTCATTTCCAGACTGAAAAACGCCACCCGGCACGGATGCTCCGGCCGCAGCACCAGGTTGCGGATCAAATTCAATGCAAGGCTGGTCTTGCCGATCGAGGGACGCGCCGCCAGGACGAACATTTCCCCCGCTTTGAGACCGCCGGTATAATCGTCGAGCTGTTTGTAGCCGGTGGGGATGCCCACCTCTTTCTTGCCGTCGAAAATATCCATCAGCGCGGTGAATTCACCTTTGATGGTTTCTTTGATTTCGACGATGGAACTTTTGGATTGTTCGTTCCGGATCTTGTAGATGTCGGTTTCGATCTCTTCGACCAGGGAACCGGCGTCCACGTCGGAGTCGTAGCATTTGATGAGCGATTCGCTGCATACGTTGATCATCTTCCGCAGCGTCGCGTATTTGCCGAGAATCTTGCACCAGGATTCGATGTTGACCGTGGTCGCGATGGTGCCGTCCAATTCGGCGAGAAAAACTTCACCCCCCACGGCGTCGAGCCTGTCCAGCTCCTTCAACCGGTGGGCTACGGAAATAATGTCGATCTTGAGCTTGTCATTGTTATGAAGCTCGAGGATCACCTGGAAAATCTCCCGGTGTACATGAGAATAGAACACTTCCGCATCACGGAAGTGTTCAATCGCAATATCCACACAGGGGCTCGGTTCCCGGATCATCGCGGCCAAAACCGCGCGCTCGACCGGAAGGTCGTGCGGCTGAGCCCGTTCGGGCAGCACGCCCGGAACCGGGCGTTTCCCCTCCCGTTCCGGGCGGGGAAACGCTTTCTCTTCCTGAGCCATCAACCTCAGCCCCGGACGATCCAGAGCTTCACGGTCGCGGTCACTTCGGGGTGGACCTTGACTTCCACATCGAACGCGCCCAGAGTTTTCACCGGTTCCAGCTTGACCTTGTTGTGTTCAATCTGGTAACCCTGCGCCGCAAGCTGCTCGGCAACCATGCGCGCGGTGACGGAACCGAAGAGCTGTTCGTCTTCGGTCGCCTGCATCGGGATCGAGAGCTCCAGGCCCGCGAGCTTGCCGGCGAGAGCCTTGGCATTGTCCAGGTCCTTGGCGCGACGGGCGGCGATCACCGCTTTGCGCGACTCGATCAACCGCAGCGTCCCGGCGGTCGCCTTGGCGGCGAGCTTGCGCGGCAGCAGGAAGTTGCGGGCATAGCCCGGAGCAACCGACACTTCATCCCCGGCCAGGCCGAGGTTCTCCACGTCGTCGAGGAGGATCAATTTCATATTAGCCATTTTTTACTTCTCCCCGTTGAATCAGTAGACCAGCGCGATGATGCGGGCGCGTTTGACCGCGGTCGCAAGCATCTTCTGGTGATCGAGACAGGTTCCGGTGATCCGGCGGGGCATGATCTTGCCCTTTTCGGTCTGGAACTTCATGAGCGTTTCGGCATCCTTGAAGTCGATGTAGCGAACTTTCGCTTCGCAGAAACGGCAGATTTTCGGCTTCGCCGGCGAACGGCGCCGACCTTGTTTTCTGGGTTGCATATTCTTAACCTTTCGTTATGTGTAACTTCTGATCTTGTTTCGGTTCTTTAAAACGGGATATCGTCTTCCATCCCCTGATCGGGATTGAAAGAGTTATCCGGCATCGGAGGCATCGGGGGCTGCTGCTGCCGGGGAGCGGCGGGCATTCCGCCCGGATTCCCCTGCGGCTGCTGCCGCGGCATCTGGGGCTGCTGGCGATAGCCGCCGCCCTGCTGCTGGCCGTAATTGCCGTCGTTGCCGTAGGACTGCTGCTGATAGGAGCCGCCGCCCTGCTGCTGGCCGTAATTACCGCCGCCCTGGCCCTGGCCGTAATTGCCGTCGCCCTGGCCGTAATTGCCGCCTCCGCCCTGGCCGTCGGAACGGCGGCTCATGAACTGCACGCTTTCAGCGACCACGCGGAGCTTGCTCCGTTTGCCGCCGCCGTTGCGGTCCTCCCACTGATCAAGCTGCAGACGCCCTTCGATCAGGACTTGCGACCCCTTTTCGAGATACTGCTTGCAGTTCTCGGCGGTGCGCCCCCAGACCACAATGTCGACGAAGCAGGTTTCATCCTGCTCCTGGCCGGCACTGTTGGTGAAGCGCCGGTTGACCGCCAATCCCAGTTCGCAGACCGCGGCTCCGCTCGGCAGGGCACGCAAGTCAGGGTCGCGGGTCAGATTCCCCACCAGAATAACTTTGTTCAGTGAAGCAGCCATAATAGCCTCCCCGTTCCGTTAAAACTCAAAATCCCAGGCGAAAAGCGTTTACTCAAGGTTGAGCTTGGTGGACGCCGCATCCAGGTCCGCCGGACGGTCGCAAATCAGGATCATATTGCGCAGAATCCGCTCGTCGAGCTTGTACTTTTCTTTGATGTCGATCACTTTTTCGGTTTCGAGTTCGAACACGAAATCGAAATAGAGACCCGCCTTGCGCTTGTTGATCTCGTAGGTGAACTGGCGGCGACCCATCGGGATCGTCGACTCCAGCTTGCCGCCGAGAGAGGTGATGAGCTGGGCGAACTCCTGCGAGAACGCCGTGCCGTCGTCATCCGTCTTGCGGATGTCGAGAATGAATAC
>JAVBSA010000054.1:0-4029 GCA_031556915.1 Victivallis sp. | reverse complement strand
TCCCTGTGCAAGTCATGGAAACCGGGGTGGAGTGGCGGCACAATTACACCAAGCTGGCCTTCCCCGTCTCGGTCGCCGGGTTCGGTTACGCCGTTTATACGGTCGTCGAACTCGACGCGCCGCTGCCGCCGCCGGAAACGCAGCTCAGACCGCTCCAGAACCCGCACCATTGCCGTTACGCCACCCGGGAACGCGATATCCGGTTCGGCGGGGAAAATCCGTATATCGAGCTCGAGCTCGATCCTGTCACGGGCGGAATCTCCCGGCTGCTGGATAAGGCTTCCGGGCATGAACTGATCGAGCCGGGGCACCGGCTGCCGGCTCTGGAATATCTCCTGGAACAGCCGCACCGGATGAGCTCATGGTCCATCGCCCCCGGTTCGCCGCAGTTGCCGCCGCGGGTCAAATCCATCCGGCAGGAGGTTTCCGGGCCCTATCTGCTGCGGGTCAGGGTGGAATTGGAAATCGGCCGGTCGCAGTTTTTTGTCTGTTACGAGATGAGCGCAGACAGCCCGCTGGTCCGGATTCACATCCGCGGCTATTGGCGGGAATCCGGGAATGCCGACATCGGAGTCCCCGCGCTGCGCATGCCGTTCCCGCTCAATCTGAAGCAACCGGAAATGAGCTGTGAGATTCCCTTCGGCTCCATTGCAAGAACATGGAACCATGATGAGGAAGTTCCTGCACTTCAAGGGGTCAAGGTGTCCGATCCGGCAGGAGGAGTCGTTCTGGTCAATGACTGCAAGCACGGTTTCGCACTCGACGGCGGCACGCTCCGTGCGTCTCTCATCCGCAGTGCTTACGACCCGGACCCGGATCCGGAGTACGGCGCGCATGAGATGCGTTTCGGGTTGCTGCCGTTTTCCGGTTCTTACCCGTGTTCCGGCGCGACCGGCCTCGGCCGCGCGTTCAACCGCCGCCTGAAGGCGGTCGGAACCGATTGCCATGCAGGGACTTTGCCGGTGACGGGATCGCTGGTGCAACTCAGCGGCGACGGCATTGCCGTATCGGGGTTGAAACAGGCCGAAGACAGCGACGGCATCATCATCCGCCTTTACGCCACGGCGCATGAAGCGAAGGCCGCCCGGCTCGCCTTTCACCCGGCCATGGGCGCCGTCGCCAAGGCCGTCATGGTCGACGCGATGGAAGCTCCGTGCGAAGAAATGGCCCGGCCGGAAATCGCGGAACATACAGTCACCGTAGTCGTTCCGGCTTCTGGGATCGCCACGGTCAAGGTGAGCTTTGCTGAAGCCATGACAATTGAACCGATGGGAAGCCGGTAATTTTCGCCGGGAGCCGGTAACGTTTTGTTACCGGCTCTTTTTCCGTTTTCTCAGGGTCGCCGGGGAGTGGAAGAAGGCTTTTTTGAATACCCTGGAGAAATGATAGGGATTCTGAAAGCCGAGGTAATCGCTGATTTCCTTGATGGACATGGATGTTTGGGTCAGCAGTTCATAGGCATGGTCCAGCTTGATCTTCAGGAGGGCTTTCAATGGACTCATGCCGAATGACTTGTTGCAATTGTTGTTCAGCGTCCTCGCGGAGAGGTTGAAGATGGAGGAAAGCGCCTCCAACCCCGGAAACGCTTTGATCTGCGACATGGCGACGCGCCGGAATTTGTTGGCGAACTGTTTGGCGTTGTCGGCCGGGGGCAGATCGGAAAATACCTCTTTATACAGCAGCCGCAGAATCTTCCAGTAAAGCTCCTGCAGATAAATATTGTTCAGGTGCGCGGTAAAGACATCATCCAGGTCATGTTCCATGCACATGGAGCGCAATATCCGGCGGATCTGTTCCCCTTCATCCGTAACGGTCAGCAGTTGCGGGCCGAGATTTTTCAACAGCGAATGGTTATTGTTGTTGATCAGGAAGTTGACGGCGACATAGTTTGTCCCCTGGGCGATAAAATCCCGGTGGCGGTCCCCCGGCTGCAGCAGGATGCCCTGGCCCGGCTGCAGACTGCCGTATTGTCCGTTGTATTGAAATTCATACTGCCCGGCAAAAAGGCAGATGAATTCATAATCATAATGCTGGTGCGGCCTTATTTTATAGGAGTGGTCCGAGTTGATTTCCACCACGCCCCGCAACCTCAATTCCGGGTCCGGAATATGCCGGTGATCCAATAAAACGGTGGCTGAAGTTTGTGTCATATATGGGCATCCGATAAAACTGAAACCTGTTTCATGAAAGATACTTCGCCAAGTCCGTTTCGTCAAATCCCGAATCCGCTTCCAACGAATGAATTCGAACAGCATCAAACCTGACGGGTTGGCGATTTTCTGACTTCCAACGGGGTTTTCTGAACCGCCCGTTGAATGAAGCGGGTGAAGGTTCGCGGCTGGGGGAAGCCGCAGCGGCGGGCCACCTCTTTGATCTGGGCGTCCGTTCCGCGCAGAAGCGCCATTGCCAGCTCCAGCCGGCAATCCAGAATGTACCGTCCCGGTGTTTTCCCGGTCAGCTCATGGAAGCGGCGGGTAAAATGACTTTTGGATGTATGCAGTATTTCGCACAGCATTTCAATATTCAATTCCGGGTCGGCGAGATGCGACGAGATGATCTTGACAGCCTGTTTGACCATTTTTTCAGAGCCGACCCCGACGGAAGAATCCGTTGCCAGCGCCAGGATTTTCATGATTTGTGCCGCGGAACAGCGGATCAGGCAGGGATCTTCATCGCTGATGATTTCCTGTAATTTTGTAAACTCCTCCCGCGGGAAAGGCGCCGTCGCGTGATGAACCCGCGGATACTTGAAAGAGAGCATGAATGCTTCGGCTAAAGGGCCGTCGAAGCAGAGCCACTGATTGTCCCAGTGTTCGGTAATCGCATAACGGAAATGGCTTTCGCCGGGCAGCCAGAAGAATATGTCATTTTCCTGTATCCGGAACTTTTGCTCGTAAAGAACGACCTCTCCGACGCCGCGAATCCCCCAGATGACTTCGACAAAAGGCTTTATTATGTCTGTTTTGAGATTTATTTGCCCTTTTCTTGTGCGGTTGAATCCTGTGCCGTGCGCATAGAAAGGCAATCCGATTGCAGGTTGAATATGAATGTTTGAGCGAGTGAAAGAGGTGTTTACTGCTTGTTCTTTCATAATGGCATCAATTGATACTTTTAAACTTTTTATGTCTATTGTGTTTTGTTTTTTTTTACGGTATAATATAGTCGTTGCATGTGACATTTCAAACCATGGTTCCAAGAACGAATAATGCAGATGGAAGGGATATTCATGATGAAAAGACCGGCAGCCTTGTTATTGATTGCCGTTTGCTTGTGCGGCGGATGCTTCCTGAAGGCCGGCGAGGGCAAGCTTGCACCTCTTTCGGTGTCGGGTTCAAAGGTATTGGCGGGCGACAAACCCATTGTGCTGCGCGGAATCAACTGGGGGTGGTGGAAGCACCTCGGCACCCGTTACACCGAAACTGAAATGAAGAACATGAAAGAGTGGAACGCCAATGTGATCCGCCTTTGCTTCTACTACGACGCCATCGCGGATAAAAATGGCGTTGCCGTCGAAGAGAAGATCGCCGATATGGACGAAGTCATCGCGTGGGCTGAAAAATACGGCGTCTATGTGGTTCTTGATATGCACGAGGTTCCCGGCGGCAAAACACGTGTCCGGGAATCCATTTTTACCGACAAAACATACCAGGATCAGTTTATCTCCCTCTGGAAGGCGATTGCCGCCCGCTACAAAGACAACCCGGCCGTCGGTGCGTATGAGCTTGTCAACGAACCAGATACCCTGCCGCGCGACAGCAAGCTTTATCAGAGCGTCATTGCCCGGACCATTGCCGAAATCCGCAAAATCGATCCCGCGAAGATGTTGGTCGTCTCCGGCGATGTTTCCAGCAATTATATGATCAGTCTCAATGAGTTCGCCATCCAGAAGGACCCCAATGTCTTGTATACCTTCCATTACTACGGGGCGGGCAGTCTGCCCGATGCCTGGATCGGCAATACCGGCGAGGGCATGGGGTATCACGGCAATGGAACCTGGACGAAATTCGAAAAGGTCTACGAGTGCGACTG
>JAVBSA010000223.1:0-8284 GCA_031556915.1 Victivallis sp. | reverse complement strand
TCCGCGCGCCTTATTTAAGGCGGGCAACAGCATCGAGGCGAGGATCGCGATGATCGCAATCACAACCAGCAATTCGATCAATGTAAAATGAAGAATCCACCGGCCGCGGGAAGCGTCGGAAACGCATTGTTTTTCCATTTTTTCCATGTCCTTGTTGTTTCTTTCATTGAATATTTCCGCGTCTCATTCGGAACACGTTTCCGATTTCATTATTATACGGAAAATTGCGCCGAAAAGCAAGAGCCGCATCAAAAAATCAATACACAATAACTGCACAATATATCAAGAAAAACCATGTTTTGGGCGTGGAGCGCGGAAATAATTATATCGGGAAACCGATTGTAAATTGTTCCCGTTCGCGATATATTTTGATCGGAACAGAAGGGGAACCGGTGAAACGTCAGCAGGAATCACAGCAATCCGAAACATTCGATCATGTCATTCTGCACCGGCGGAAGATGATCCGGCTGCATTTCGACCTGGATTTGCCGCTGTTCCCCTTCTGCTTAGAGCATGCGATCCGCCGGACACCGGCATGGTACGAATCGCCGCCATGCTGCTTCGCGATGCTGGTAGCGGTCGTGGAAGGTGAGAATTTGTACCGCATCAAGGGAAAATCGTTTCCGGTAAAGCCGGGGAAAATTCTGTTCATCCCGGAATTCACCCCCTACCGCTTCTCCAATCCCGGTTACTGCCAGAAATATGTGCTGGAGCTCAAAGGCTGCAATCTGACCAGCATCTGCAACTCGCTCCAGCTCAAGAAGCCGGAGCTCTTCGATTTCGGCGATGACCGCCGTTTTCTGGAGGCGCTCAAGGCGCTGGGCGAAGAAGTGGAGTGTACCGACAGCGAACGTTTCATCGCCCTGATGGCGGAATCCTACCGGTTGCTGACCGGCCTGGCGCTGCGCCGCCCCATCCATGCGCCGAAGTCGACGCTGCTGCCACAAGTGCTCAAGATTCTTGAACAGGATCTGGAACGCCGCATTACCATCGACGAAATCTGCGCCCAAACCGGGCTGGCCAAAGCGACCCTGAACCGGGTGGTCAAACGCAGCACCGGCATGACGCCGATCCAATACCGGGCGCAACGGCGGATCGAACGGGCCATCTACTTTCTGCAGACCCCCGAGATGACCGTAAAGGAGATCGCCTACCGCCTCGGCTATTGCAACCAGTTCTATTTCGCCGAAGAATTCAAGCGGGTTACCGGCAAGACGCCGACCGAATACCGCCGCTATCAGAAGACGCTTCCCCGCTCCGAATAAAGCTCCCCAACCCAAGGGGTGAGGTATCGAGACCTGACCCGGCAAGGCATCAATCACGCTGACGCGTTCGCGAAGCACCTTGCGAGATCGACATTTTACACGGACGAGACACGTTGGAGGCAAGCTCTTTCAATTCGGTTTCCTGTGTGGGGAGGGAGTAAATGCCGTAATCCGTTGACTTCATAAGAGATTTTCTTTTCAGATAGCTTCCCGGCGGATTGCCGGGAAGCCGCGCTTGTTTTATTCCGCGGTCAATTCGTAAACACAGATGGCCTGATTATCAACGAAATTTCTGGCGAGGAACGAGATGCCGCCGTCGCCACAGGGGGTCGCCGAAACCGGGAAGAGACGCTTCCCGGCGGTGGAGCAGGCGTAGAGCTTCATTCCTGCTCCGCCTTTCAGCGTGATCTCGGCACTGCCGCGCCTCATCAGCATGGTATCCGTCCCCCAGTCATCGACAATGGACATGCCGCGGTCAAGAAAACGCATTCCGTCGCCCTTGAGGTCGGTCAGGTGACAGATGAAGATCCGGCGGCTTTCCGCCAGCGGCTTGTTGTCGTGAGCGGCAATCAGTACGGCGCCGAACGTCTCCTGAATTTTCACCTGGGCAAATTTGCCGTGAAACTCTGTTCCAATATCACCGAGAACCGCTTCACTCCTGTCGGTTGCGACCTTGAGACTCTTTTGAGTGGAAACAAGCTCGATTTCACCGGTTTCAGAGGTAAAACGGCCGATTTTCAAATCAATGAGGCGGGCAGGGATAATATTTTTTTTCACCATCGCCGTCAAAACATCCGAAGTAAAATGTCCGGAAAACACCGTTTTGCCGTCAATATCCGGCATGGGTTCGGGGGCGATGAATGCCCGGGTTTCCGCCGGAATCGGACTGCCTTGAACCAGCATGCCGGTTTTCACCAGCAAGCCGAGCCGCTGCATGACTTCTGGAAATTTCCGCCAATCAGGATTTTCGGGCAGCATTTGGGGAACCTCCATCGGAACTGCCGTTGTCGCGGAACGCACGTCACCCCGCAGGAAGAAACAGCTGCCGGCCCGCATCGCCAGCAACTGCAAGGGGTCATTGCAGAACCCGAAACCGCCCATCTTGCCGCGATCCGCCGTGATTCCCCATTCAAACCGGCAGAAGCCGGCATAATTTTGAAGCGCACCATAAGCGCCGGTCAAAAATGCGCCCTCGACATTGTAGGGATTGGGGTCAACGAAGTTCCATTCCGTGATGGTGTACGGTACTCCAAACATCCTGGCGGGAAACATCACGTTGAGCCCGCCGGCAAACGCTCCCGCAGCACTGGCGGCGGTGATCGCCACCGGCGGCAGCCAAAGTTTCTTGAGATAGGTGGGATGTCCCCAATACATGTGATTATCGGCAAATTCCAGATCATTCCGCATGATGCCGATGCGCGGGTCGCAGCCCACGTTGAGATCGCTAAGCGGAATCTTGATTCCAAGTTTCCGAACTTCCTCCGCCAGCTCTGTTACGCTGGTGCGGGTCTTCTCCATGACGAAGCGCTCCCGGAGCGTATTCCGGTTGTCGGGAGTCACATTGAGATTGTGTTCTGCGGCATACGCCGCAAATTGTTGATCGATGATTTTCTGCAAAAGCGGACTGCGTTCCACCGAATCCGGAAGCATGGTTTCATTGATCAACCCGCCGAATGCAAAAACCGGATCGTCCTTCCAGGCCAGATTGGTGTAGGGGTTGACCGGCTCCATCAGGGATCCGGTGAAGGCCAGAAAATCCTCCCGCACTTTGGGATCAAAGAGAACCAGCACCTTGTATTCCAGGGGCGTCAGGCGGCGGTCGGGATACCCGAACGCCTTGCCGCCCGCAAAACGGTAGGTGTACAAATCCAGTGTCAGGTAGATGCCGCGTTTCTTGCAGGCGGCAACGAGATAATCGATCCGGTCACGCCGTTCCGTGAAGTCGGTAATTTTACAATATGTTCCGGCTGCGTATTCCTGGTCGAAGTGATGCAGCCGCACAATATTCATACCGGCAGCGGCGATCCGGTCAACCATTCGGTCCGTTTCCGCATGAGTCAGGAAGTTGGCGAGGAAGGTCAGATTGGTCCCCCAGAACCGCACCGGGATTCCCGGCCGGTCCGTGAATTCAAAATGATCACCGTTGATACGGCAGAAGCCGTATTTCCCCGCCGGCGCCTCAAGAAGATTCGAGAAATCAACGATGGAGCCTGGAATCACGTCATTGTCCTGCGCAACGGCTCCCCAAACGGCGTTGGCTCTGATCTCGATGGGGCCGGCCAGTTCGGGTTTCATTTCCGTTTTGGCAATGGAGGCCGCCACGATCATCCAGACCGCTCCGCGGCTCCGGAAGCACAACTCCTTCAGCGGCTGGTTTTTCAGCGGGATCCCGGTGGCGTACAGACCGATGTTGGAAGTTGCATTCACGTTTTCCCAGACCACAACGCCGTTTTTCAGCGGGGAGGGGAACCAAAAATTACCGGTGTCGACGCCGTTGCACAATTCCACCCGTTGACAGGAGTCGTCGGCGTAAACGATTTCAACTTCGCCACAGACCTGATTTACGGCCGGAGGCCATGCAAGGCCGTTCAGAAGAAAGAGCATCCGCCCCTGTCCGTTGACCTTGACTCTGGCTTCAGCGGGGAAATATTCCCGCTGCCGACCGCGAAGCACGATGCAGGATTTGCCCTGATTTTTTTCCGGGTCGACGATCCGGAATGTGATTCCGCCCATGGGTTGATCACCGGGCTTCATCATGGCAAGGTCCTTGGCAGGCCCCTGATCGGTCCAGCCGCCCTGCCGGTCATCTGCGCATTCATCCTTGAAACCCATGTTCATCGCAGGGGACAAGTCCAACGGGATAGCTTCATACGGACATAGTTCAAAGGAGAATGCAGCTTCGGCATGGCGGATGCCGCCATTCATTTTCGGCAGAAAACCGAGCCGGAGCTGGGCATTGTTTTCCCCGTATTTCCGGTTGTCCTGCCACATTGCTGAAAATCTTCCGCGAATCACAAGGATTCCCGATGGCAGCGGTAACTCCAGGGTGTTGAGCTTTCTGGTATCACTCCAAATCTGCCAATGTTTTTCGTCAAACTTCTCGGGAATCGTAAAGGGGTTTCCGTTGTATTTCGGCATACGCTTCAGAAGCATATCCGCAGGGAACGTGGCACAGAGCCCGACCATGGCGGTCGGTACCGGTGTATCGGCATCCAACTGATATTCAACGTCAAGCCGGTCAGGGGACGGGGATTGTACGGTTTCCGCATAGCGGAATGCTCCGCCGGCGACGTGAAAGGTTCCGGTGCGTCGAATGCCCTTGCCGCTGATATTGTCGCCGCCTTCGCCGGAAAGGATGACGCTGCGATTGTTCTGAAGCGTACCGCTCCAGGAGTTGTTCCAGTGAATGATCCTGAAATCGCTGTCGCCAACGTGAATGACTCCATTGGCATCACGGGTGACCGCCATTTGCGGCGCGGCCGGCAAAAGATTTCCGATTGCCAATGCCATGGCGAAGGTGATATAACGGAGCTTCATTTTCAAAAACGATCCCATTTCGACTCGCCCTGCTTGGTAACACAAGGCGTAGGCAGCCAAGTTGCCGCCTTGGCGCGGAACACTGCGCCATCCACATCGGCCATGGCCGTCTGCACTCCGGCGATTCCGGGCTGGGTGAGCGTTTCCGTTACCACATGGCCATCGACCCACAACGCATTAATGGTTCGGTCGTTGTTGTGTCCGGGATAGACCTGACCGCCGTATGCATTGGTATTTACCACAATATAGCCATTCGTAATGCAGTAACCGGTATTCTCAATGGAGGCAGTGCTTCCTCTCCGCGCTTCAATTTGCAGAACGGTATCCGCGGGCTTGCGGATTTGCGTGACCTTGCTGTCACTTAAAAAGAGGTAATTGAATGCATAATGAGTGCCATAGGCGAAATTATTGGAATTCCATTCCGTAATATCGGTTTGTTGAGTTCCTTCGATCCATGGGCCGTATTTCTGATTGGGGCAGGCGAATGCGGAAGACATCAACAGCCCCGCTTTGTAAAACGCATCTCCCCAGGTTTGCGTCTGAGCCGTAAAATAATCATTGTTGCCGGATTGATACAAGCTCCAGCTGAGACCGTGCTGTTTCAGATTATTGGTGCAGGAAATGGTTTTGGCGCGGTCGCGTGCCTGGTTCAGAGCCGGCAACAGCATGGCGGCAAGAATTGCGATGATCGCAATCACAACCAATAGTTCGATTAGAGTAAAAATGGAACGCTGCGAGGTGTGAATCGGATGTTTCATGGTGAATTCCTTCTTTTGTAATTTAACCCTTGTTATCTTTTTGATACACATGAAGCAAGTAACCTCCTTTGTGTGCGACTCTATTTCACAGGGCGCAATGCATCCCCGATCCGTGACACGGAATCCCGGATAATGAGTTCGTTCTCGAAAATCACCGGCTCTGCCGGTTCGCGGTCTCCGGCCAGAATTTTATCCAGACGCGTCATGATTTCAGCGATCATCCGCTCAAACGGCTGGCGCACCGCGGTAATCGGAGGAATACTCAGGTCTAATACGTCCGGTAAATCTTCCATAATCACCGACATCTCGCCAGGAATCCGGATTTTCATGACATGCCCAAGCAGATAAGGAATCCGCATTTCATCTTCCGAAAACACCACAAGCCCGGTGACATCGTCCGCCCGGGCGCGCAGCAAAATATTATCAATTGGTTCTGCGTCGGTATACGCGATCCGGTCGGCGCACAATCCGAATCTTCCGAGGGTTTCCCGGAACGCGGCGATACGTTCCAGCATCCCCCAGTCCCCGATGCCGCCGGTCGCTTTTTTATAACAGATCATCATGATGTTCCGGTGCCCCATGGTCAGCAAATATTCGGTTGCGATCCGGGCGCTTTGGCGGTGATCCGAGTGAATTTCATATAAATGCCGTGCGCCCAACGGATTATTCAACGAGATTACCGGCGCCGGATATTTCGACATCAAACGGTTGACGCTCTCATCGTATGCCAGTGAAACAATCGCGTCAAAGTTATCATCGAGTCCCCAATCATCGAGTTCACCGTTCAGCAAACGAATCACACAATCGCGCCTTACCAACTCCAGCATCGCCAGACGAAGCAATTGTGAAATATAACTCGTCATTTTGGCGCCGGACAGACCGGAAGCCAGTATCCCTATTTGCGGCACTCGTTTCCGCGCGATGAATTTCATCTCTCGCATCGCAGCCAGGATCCGGGCTCGTGTCTCCGGATTGACCCGGGTGGAATTCGTCAATACCCGGGAAACCGTACTCGGCGAGCAACCGGCCTTTTTGGCAACTGTATAAATACTTTGTGAATCACAGCTCATACAACTTCCACCTAACTTCTGAAAATTATTTCACAACATATGAAACTTGTTGCAACAATATTATGATCGTTTTTTTACGCAAAGTCAAGAGCTGAATGGAAAAAAAAGAGTTTTTTCCCACAGCGAGAGGAGGTAATGGGGACTGTCTTTTCGCCGAGGAGAAAGCGACAGCTTTGCGCTGTCGCGTCCGCAACTGACGCTCAAGGTCGGACAAAGAGCATTGGTGGGTTCACAAATCCACTATTCTTTCTTGCCGGACGATCTTGACAAAGTACCAATGGCTCTTTGAGCCACGGCTCGTCTCAAAAACGGGCTGAAAATCCGCATAAGGTGCGTGTAAAGAAGGCCGTCCGCCGGACAGCCTCGAATGTTTATCGGTTCGCTTCTTTGAACTCCGGCAAGCCGCCGTAGCGGCGTTCCAGCTCCGCCTTTTCCGCGGCGGAGGCGCTCTTCAGCTTTACCCGGAAATAGTCGGTGATGAAGGGTTTATAATAGGCCTTCCAGAAACCGCCCATCCGGTCGGCTTCCCGGGCCGTTCCCGGCAGGAAGTCTCCCATCATCAGGTCGAAATAGAATCCCGGCCTTTCCACTTTGAGCCGCCGCAGGCGGAGGAGGAAATTGCCGCGCGTCCGCGGATTGGAGAGATCCAGTTCCACCGGGCGGTTGTTGCCGTCCACCGCACTGATCCGGCCCGGAGCAATCCCGGTCACGGTTACGAGCTCCTGGTTGGGGAGTTCCACCGAAAAACTGTTCTTCTCCGGTGAAACCGTACCCATCAGCTCCACAAAGGCGCGGAACTTCTTCAACTCTTCCGGCAGGTCGCGCCCGTAGGCCGTCGCCCTGACGATCAGCCGGGTTTCTTCCGGGCTGTCCGATTCCGGCGGGAATTGATAAAGGCGCACCTGGGCGAGCGCTTCATTCCCGGCTTTCATATTTCCGGTGCGTCCGGATTCCAGGAACCCCGCCGCCGCGTTGCCGAACAAACCTTCCAGCTCCGGACGGATCTTCCGGAGCCGCACCTCGGCGGCCGCTTTGGCGTCGGCCTGTTTTCTTTGCTCGGCTTCCGCTTTCAATTTCGCTTCCGCTTCCGCCTGTTCCCGCAGTTTGCGTTCCGCTTCCTGTCTGTCGGCTTCGGCTTTTTTCGCCGCTTCTTCGGCCTCTTTGCGTTTGGTCAACCCGGCCATGAACCGTTCCCGTTCCGCATTCCGGGCGGGAACGACACGCGCCACTTCGTCCATGCGGAAGTAGACCGGCAGCAGCCGTTTCAGCGCCGCCCCTTCCTCTTCGGTTGCCGGTTCGGAATATTCATTGAAAAAACGGTCGCAGTTGGCCAGCAGTTCCGCACGGCTCAACCGGTTTTCACGGATCTGGCCGAGCAATGTTTCGATTCCGGCCAGATATTCCGGGCGGGTCACGATCTTCGGCGGTTCGGGAACCGGGGGGACAATGGGAACGGTCGGCGTTTCCGTCGGTTTGCCGTCTCCGGGCTCTTCCGGCGGTTTGCCGCCGGGCAGCATTCCTTGCACGAAAGCGACGAACTTTTCGCCGTAAGGCTTCACGGACTCCGGCAGTTTGCCGCCGACCGTGAGGAAATAAAGCGCGCCGCCAAGGCAGCCGATGGTGAAAAGCAACAGGACAACCATCAGAACCAAAC
>JAVBSA010000298.1:0-2716 GCA_031556915.1 Victivallis sp. | reverse complement strand
AAAGCAATGGCCCCCTTGGCCGCCGGAGGCCGGGCGCATAGCGCCCGTCCCAGCCGCTCGCCGCAGGCGGGCGGCGCAATGGGATTTCTCGTCGACAACGTGTTGGGTTGCGGGCAAAGCCCGCGCCAAGTATTTCGTGGTCTTTTAAATGAAGAGTATTGGACTCGTCGGACATGTCCGACCTTGAGCGCCAGTTGCAGAAGGGGCTTTGCGGACGTGACAGCGCAAAGCCGTTGCTTTTCCCTCGGCGAAAAGACTGCCCCATTACTATCCATGATTACGATTCCTCCAACCCGGCGTTTTTCAGGGCCGCCAGCAGTTCGGTGTTTTCGCTGTAGAAACATGCTTCGACTTTACCGGAATCCGGAAACGGCGACTTCATGAACAGCGATAAACTGTGGAATTTGCCATGGAATTCGACTGACAGCTTGAGACCGTCGAACCCTGTCGTGTCCAGACTTCTCCCGCAGCCGAGATACAGGTCTATTGTATCGACTGTGGTCTTGATTCCGGCGGCGGCCAGTTTTATCGGCCAGGTTTCGAATGCGTCGATCCGCAGGTAAAGCGGAAGCGGGGACAAGGCTGCCCAATCGTCAAATCCGTGTTCTTCATAATTGCGGTTGAACTGCTCCAGCTCTTCCGGCGCGAAGAGGTTTACACCGGTTGGCGGCAGATACGGCTCCTGTTCCACCGGTTCGGGATCGGGCGTGTAGCCGAGCGGAAATTGCGCTCCGTCCCAAATCGGCGCAACGGCATTCAGGAAACACGGCGGGGGTTTTGCCGGAAATACGGCCCGGCCTTTGACATTGTCGTAAATCATGAACCGCAGCAGTTGATAGTAATCTCCATGCAGCAACAGCTTGCGGGATCCGTCCTTTCGGAGTGCGACCAGCTGACAGTGTCTCTTTTTCCCGGTCGGCACAATCTGCAATGCGCGGATGTCGTCGAAAAGCAATGGATCGAATTGTCCTTTTGGGCAATCGAAACGGTTGATCCCGCGGTACAAACCGCATTTCGGCAGGTCGAAATGCGGTTTGTACCGGATTTGCACGGCCATCACCAGCGCATAGATCAGCAGGAACAACCCCAGGCAGACGCCGCCCGCCCAGAGCTGCCCGGGGAAGAATGCGAACAACCCCAACGGCAGGAGAATGAACAGGCAAAGCGCGATTTCTCCCGGCAGATTGCGGGAGTGCGAACGGACGGTGGCAATCTCATCCCCCAGGCAGGAGTGCTGAATGACAAACCCGTAAACCTTCAGCGACGGCACATACCACGGGCATGGGAGCGGTTCTTTCCAGTCTGTCATGGCGGTCACCATTCGCGATCTTCGTCGAAGGCCGCCCGGAGGGTATCCTCCTCTATTTCCAGGCCGCATTCTTCGCGGGCCCGGTCTCGCAGCGTTTGAGCGGCCGCGTAAAGTTCTTCGCGCTCCAGCGTGCCGATGAATTCATTGTAGCGCGCCAGGACGTTGAACAGCTTCACGAAGTTCCGGATGATTTCAATGAACGCATTGGGCCGTTCCACCTCCGGCAAACCGGAGAGCGCCGGAATTTGCGACCGGGCGGCCGTGTAGATATGAAGCGATTCCGTCAACAATGCGGCGGAAATATCTTCCCGGCCGCGCCAGGCGTGCAAGGGGGTATCGTTCCCTTCCGGCGCTTCCATGTCGCCGTATGCTCCCTGTGAGATCTGCCAGGCGAGATAATTCAAATCGATGATGCTCTCGGCGAACTCCCGATACCCCTCCTGGGTAGCGGTGTACAGCCCGGTTTCCGGGTCTGCGTGCCAGTAAGCCCATGAGAAATAATCGTCATGATAAAATTCGTAATATTGCCGGGCGAATCCGCGGGCCTCGGGACAGATATCTTCTTCGGTGAGTTGCGAATGGCAGTAACGGACCACAAAATCCGCGCCGGAGAGTTGCCCGGAACGCACCTGTTCCAGCGCCTCCGCGTGATTCCGGTGCGTTTCGCCTTCCAGGTGCCGGTCGATGATCCAGGTCATGAAAAAGGCGAGGGGGCTGACGGCGACATGCCGCAGGTACGTCCATTCCTCCGCCGTCAAATTCTCCTCCGGCTGGTCTTTCAAACTGCAATAGGCATCTTCGAGGTGCTCCTCCGCCGTATCCAGGAGATTCCCATTGCACTCCACGGTTTTCCTGCCGAAAGGCGTCATGCTCAACAGGATCGTCATCGTCCACAACGGGGAAATGAAGAGGGGGACGAACAGAAAACCGAGAAAACAAAGGAATGTTCCGAGCAGCAGCCCCCAGCTCACCCGGATGGTTGATACGTTCTCCGGCGTGATTTTTTCCGGCATCGACGCCTTCAGCTCCGCCGCATTGGCGTTCATCGTGAAAGACAGCCACAGAAAAAGACAGGTCAGCGCCAGCGCGCCCAGAAGATAGGGCAGCAGCTCCAGCAGCCATTTGATTCCGGGCTTCTGCCGGAGGATTTCGCCGCGCTTCACCAGCAGAAGCGCCATGGGGATATGAAACAGCAGCAGCAGCCCGCTGACGATCAGGAACCCGCCGGAATACCCCCACCCCAGTTTGATGTTCACGGCATTGCCGATCAGCGCCAGCGGAATGGCGCTGCAGACCCCGAAGAGAAGCAGTTTCATGACCGGATCCTGTTCGTCCACGGCCTGTTTCCCGAACTTCTCCACCGGGGAGAACATGCTGTGTCCCAGGATGTTCTGAACCATGTTAAGC
>JAVBSA010000042.1:0-8016 GCA_031556915.1 Victivallis sp. | reverse complement strand
GAGTCGGTCGGCGGCAGCCGGGTGTGGTAAAAGCACGAGGAAACAGGCCTGCTGCCGGTCGGCAGCGCTTCGGGGATGTCGACGTAGGTGATGCGTACGAAGTCCTCGCGGTAGACGAAGCAGCAGAGTTCGTGCGGCCGGTCCCAGAGCGGCATTTTCCAGGCGAGAGGTTCGCTGAGGAGAGCGTCGCCGGGGTGGAGAAAATCTTCTTTCACCCCGTTGTCGCCGCCCCGGAAAAGGTGTTTCTCCCCCGAGAGCGGCAGGTCGAAGACGAACGCCGGATGAATCTCGATGACCCCGTGCCCCGGCGACGGCGACTGCCGGCCGAAGACCACCCGGCGAAGTGCCAGCCGTTCGACGGCAAAGTCGGCCAGCCGCAGAAAACCTTCCCTGGAAAGGTGCTGTAATTGTAACTCATCCTGGATATGTCCCATGTCATTATCTCCAAAAGGTGACATTTCAATCAGTAATATATCATCTTTGTACTTGCCGGTCAAGCCGGAATTTGCTATACTATATACAGAGTCACTAACCATGGAGAATGGACCCGTATGAACCGACTTCCCGGCAGTTTCATCGCCACCGGCAATATTCCGAACGCCGCCACCCGGTATTGGGAAGAGCCGCTTTCGCTGCTTTTCGGCATGTGCGCCGGCGCGATGGAGTTCAATAACCGCGTCTTCCTGTACCAAGATCAACTGGTTCGGGTGAATCTCAACTGGATTCGCGATTATGTGCTGACTCTCAAAGGGTTCCGCTATACGGAACAGGATTTGCGTTCCTTCCCCGACCTTCTCCTCGAGCGGCAGCATGAGAAGGGGTTTTTCTATGAAATCGTTGCTCCGCTCACCGACATGCACTCGGGCGCGCCCTTTGTGCACGAGGGCAGAACGTGGCGGATCTCCCCGGATTATTGCACTCTTCTGGAGCCCGGCAGCCGCTTCGGCCTCTGCCGTCTCGAGCTCGAAGCCGATATCGAATACCTGATGGTCGAAGGCGTTCACCTTATCTGGCAGGCTACCGGCGACGACGATTGGCTCCGGCGCAATCTCCCCCGCGTCGAAAAAGGGCTCCGTTACATCGAAACGGATCCTCTCCGCTGGGATAAGGAGCACGGGCTCGCCAAGCGGCCGCGCACCCTCGATACCTGGGATTTCCTCGACCGCAAGGATTCCAGCTTCGACCGCGCCATCCGGCCCGGCGACCCGATGGGGATCTTCCACGGCGACAATACCGGTCTTTACAATGCCAAACTCCTGATGGCCAGGCTGTACCGCCGTCTCGGCGACGACGGTTCCGCCCGCCGCCACGAGGAAGAGGCCGCCGCCTTGCGCGAACGGATCATGAAATACCTCTGGAATGGCGATTTCTTCCGCCACTTTCTCGCTCTCGACCCGGTCGATTACGGCGTCGACGAGGAGCGCCAGATGAGTTTGTCGAACGCCTATGCCCTCAACCGCAATATCCTCACCTTCGAACAGCGGAAACGGGTCATCGCCTCCTACCGCGCCATGCGCGAAAAGTACCGCGGCGAACTGGACGACTTCCGCAACCTCGAACCACCGTATCCGGATTTCCACCAGTGCAAAGCAGGCCAATACGTCAACGGAGGGAACGCCCCCTTTGTAGCCGGGCAGCTCGCTCTCGGCGCCTTCGAAACCGGTGAGGAGGAATATGGCGTCGATATCCTGAAACGCATGGGGCGCAAGATGATCCGCGACGGCAAGGTCGCCTTTCTCTATGACTGGAACGGCGGCGATATCGGCGGCGGTCCGCGCTGCTGGTGCGGCGCGGAGCTGATGAACGCCCTCACCGCCGGGCTTGCCGGAGTCGAAGACCGCGGCAAACTCTTCCGCGACGTCACCTTCTCCCCCCGCTTTGCGGCGGCACGGGAAGAGAAAGCCTATGTCCGGCTCGAGTATCCCGCCTCAAAAGCTTGTGCCGAATACCGTTTCTCCGCCGATTACGAGGCGAAACGTTTCCGGTTCCAGCTGATTTCGCAGCATGAACAAACGAAGTTGCGGCTCTATTTGCCGGAGGAAGGCGATGCGGAAGCCAATCTTCCCTTCGGGGAGGAACGTGTCGGAGGGAGCCGCTATCTCGTCTTCGACCGGCTGCCGGAAAACGCCTGCGTGGAAGTCGCCCTGAAGTGATTTCCGGGATCGTTCTTCTTCTGCTCACCGGTTCCGCCTGGGTCGGCATCGCCGTCGTCGTCAGCGGCGCGGCCCGGAAGGGACTCGATCTCGATTTCATCCAGGCCGGTGCCGCGCTCCTCACCGCGCTGGCGGCGGGGAGCGTGCTCCTCTTCACCCCGGCTCTTGAGATTCCTCTGGCCAGGCGGCTCCCGGTGGAGGCGGCGATCGTGGCGGCGGGTGTCGGCAACTACTTAATGCTGAAACTGATGAATGCCGGAATGGCGCGCGGCGACAACGGCGCTGTCTGGGGCATCACCCAGAGCGCGCTCCTCTTCCCCTTCCTGATGGGAATCCTCTGTTTCGGCGTGGCTCCGACCGCGACCCGGATCCTGGGTTTTATCCTGATCATCGGCGCTGTCGTGCTCTTCAGCTTCGCCCGCCGGCGCCCGGGGAAAGGCGGTCACTGGCTGCTGCCGACCCTCGGGGCGTTCTTCTGCGCCGGGGCCTCCCAGTGCTGCGCCAATCTGCCGAGCTACCTTCATTGGGAAGGCATGAGCAGCCCCCGGCGCGCCTTCCTGGTTCAGCTGGGAGTTCTCGGCGCTTTCACGGTTAACATGCTTGTCACCCGCAAGCGCCTTGCGCCTGCGAATTCCCTGACCCCGATCGTTTCGCTTGCCCTGATCAATATCGTTTCCCTCTTCTTTTTCTTTTACCGCGGGCTCAACCGCCTTGCCGAGGCGGGAGCCGGTTCCATCGGCTACCCCATCGCCATGGGAGCGTGCATCGCCGGATTCTTTCTCTACAGCCGTTTCCGTCTCCGGGAAGCGGCTACGTTTGCCTCGCTCCTCGGCTTTTTTGCCGTCCTCGCCGGAATCCTCATCATTTCGCTCTGATTTGTATTTTTGCGGGGTCGGGGATATCGTAAGCGCCGGAGGTGGATTATGACACGAAAAGAACTCGACCTGGCTTTGCCCCCCGGAATCAAGGATTTCAACGAATGGGAGAAATCCATTCCCAAATACCGGACAAAGCTGATGGAGCGGCTCGATTCCCTGGACCTGAAAGAAAATCCGGGGAACTGGAACCGCGCCTCCCTCTATGAGATCGTTCTCTGGGAGCTCAACCGTTACCCGGAAATCGACGACGCGCTCTTTGCCGACCTCGGCAAGGCGGCGGAAATTCCGCCCGGCGAACACCGCCGGGGCAAAGAACTCTTGCTTCGCCTTCTCGACTGCCGCAACGTGGGCGTGACCATGGCGACGGCCATTCTGCGTTTCGTCAACCCCGAAACCTTTCAGACGATGAACGCGCGGAACAGCCATGTCGTCCTCGGCGGCGAAAACGATCCCCCGGAAAAGCCCCCCGAAGCGATCGCCGACTACTATTTCCGCTACCTCGACGAACTCCGCTTGCTCACCGGCGACGGTTTCGACTTCCGCTATGCCGACCGGCTGCTCTATCAGGTGGACAAAGCGACCGGCCGGGAGTTGTAGCGGTGCCGGCCGGGAGCGAGACGCAGAATCTCGCCGCCGGGCAGGTGGGCTTCGGCTTCGGCCCCTTCTGGTACGGCGAACTCGAATTCGACTTCGCCGCCCCGGCGTTGCCAGCGGGATTCGAAGTTGCGGTAGCGGGCGCTGAAGTCCGGCAGCCCGGCGGGCAGTTGCGGGCGGAGTTCCAGGAAACGGGGGCCCGGGTGCGATTCCGAGTGGCGGAAGCCGCCGAGATAGCGGTACATGCAAGCGAGGATATCGGCGAATGCGCCGTGATTCCGGGAGCCCGCACCGGCATCCCAACATTCCGGAAACGTGGTGAGATTCAATGTTTTGTACCAGTAGGCATAGCCCGGATATTCCGGCTGCGTCATCAGCCGGAACGCGAGATCCGCCATGCCGTTTTCAAACAGGGCGCGGGGAACCTGGCGGGAACCGACCGTGCCGTAATCCACCCGGGCATTGCGGGCAGTGAGAATTTCTTTCAGCCAATCCGCCGTCCGCGGGCGGTCGTTTTCGGGAACCAGGCGGAATTGCAGCGCCAGCGCCGGAATCACCGAGCCCGTGCCCCGGTACCGGCCGGAACCGAGATAGTAGTTGGCGTTGAAACGGATGCGGGCCTTTTCGGCGGCGGCGGTCCAGGCGGCGGCTTCTTCCGCTTTCCCGATCAAGCGGGCGCATTTTGCGGCCAGGTCGAGGCAGTTGATCCAATAGGCGGTCTGGACGAAGCCGGCGGGGAAATCTTCGTATTTTTGCGGGGGAAGCCAGTCGGAAAGTCCCAGGCGGAAAATGCCGTCGCTTTCCATAACAGATTCGCAATAAGATAGATAGCGGGTCATGAATACGTAGTTTCTTTGGATGCATTCCGCATCGCCGGTGAACAGCCAGGTCGTGTAGGGGATAAAGAACAGCGCCGAATCGTAGACCGGCCCGTTCCCCCAGTTGTACCCCCAGCCGGGGGAGGGGACCATGCCCGGCAGCTGGCCGTTCGGGCGCTGGGCGTCGGCCATCAGGTCGGCGAACGCGGCAAAGCCGGCGGCGGAATCGCGCGTATAGAGAAAGGATTCCTGCATCAGCTGCGCTTCGCTGGTCCAGCCGTTTTTTTCCCGGTGCGGGCAATCCATCGGGATGCCGACGAAGTTCGATTCGCAGGAGCGTTCCGCCATTTTCGCCAGGGTCGTCAATCCGGAATCGGTCGTTTCAAAATCGCCGTGGCGCGGAAAGTCGGTGTGAATGACCAGCGCCTCCAGCGAAAGTTCGGCGATTTCCCCGGAGCATTCCACCTCGACGAACTGGAAACCGTGGAAGGTGAAACGCGGCGACCAGCACTCAAGGTCTTCGCCTTTCAGGATATATTCGTCGCGCTGAAAGGTGTCGTCGAGGATGTAGCCGGCGATTTCCCGGTTATCCAGGGTTTTGCCGTCGGCACTGAGGCGCTCGCCGTGGCGCAGGACAACCCGCGCCCCCGCTTCGCCCCGGACTTGGAGTGCAACCACGCCGGTCAGGTTATAGGGCGCCGCATAGAGTTTGCGGTCGATGAGCTTTGTCAGCGGGAGTCCGGCCACCGCCCGGCAGGGCGGAAATATCTCTTCTTCGCCGATTCCGCCGGGCCCGGCGACCACGGCGGCGGGCTTCCAGTCGACGGTTTGCGATTCCAGGCGGGCGTCATAGATTTCGCCGCCCCGGAGGCTGTCGAACAGAAGCGGCCCGGTGCCGGCGAGCCAGGCGGAGTCGCTGCAGAGAAGGACATTCCCCTTTTCCTCCAGCTGGCAGATCATTTTCGGGTAAGCGCGCCAGTCCGCCTTATCGAAATGCCAGACTTCCGGCGTCTGGCTGTTGTACTGGCCGTTCCCCAGCGTGACCGAGAGAAGATGGGGGCCCGCCGGGAGCGGGCGGGAGAGCACGTAGCGTTTGTACCGCCAGCGGCGGTCGTATTGCGTCGGAGCGGGCGTCAGCCGGTCGCCGCAGATCAGTTCGCCGTCGAGCCGGAATTCGAAATATCCCAGCCCCGCGATGAAGATTTCCGCCTGGGCGACATCGTGTTCAAGTGTGAAGGTGCGGCGGAATTCCGGCGCCGGAACCGTAGGCCGCCGCCAGTCCGCCAGACAAATCCCGGGGAATCCGATCCATTTCGCCTGCCAGTGTTTCATCGGTGTTTTTTCCTTGATATAGCTGATATAATGATATTGTTTTCTATCAAAATACCATGAAGTAGGAGTGGAAGCAAATCAGTTTCTCTACTTTGGCGATTTTTTTGAAGCAGCAAAATACCTCAGTTGTTTCGCAAGGCTTTTTTTGAGCTCAAAAGCTCTTTGTCGGACTTGTCGGACTCGTCGGACCAATGCTCTTCACTTAACTGGTAATGCCATTTTTTGACCACGAAATACACGAAAAACACGAAAGGGGAGAGGGAAAAATTTCGTTTTGATTTTTTTTCGTGTATTTCGTGCATTTCGTGGTTCTTTAAAATGAAGAGTATTGGACTCGTCGGCCATGTCCGACAAAGAGCGTCAGCCGCAGAAGGAGCCTTGCAGACGCGACAGCGCAAAGCCATTCGACGAAATAACGGACCCATTACGAAGCATGCGGAAAACATTCAGTATTCGCTTTCCCGAAAAAAACGATTATCCAATAGAAAAACAGCGATTCCATGCTAAATTAATACAGTGTCTGTTTATTCTCTGTTAAAAAATTGTACCTCGTTCCATCGGAGACAGGAAAATTATGCTGGTCGGAGTTCCATTCATCGCGCTGGTTCTGGCGGTATTGACGTTTCTGGCGGGCGCGGCCGGAAGTGCCCTGTTTTTCCGGAAACGGCTGAAGAAGGCGGAAGCAAAAGCAACGCTGCTGCAGGATTCGCTCAACGGCCTGCCCGGGTTCATTTTTGTAAAAGACATCGACGATGACTTTCGTTATGTGTTTTTAAACGACAGTTACTACACTCTTTCCGGCCAGCCCCCCGCCTCCGGCATCGGGTTGACTGACGCGGAGTGGCTGCGCGACGGCAATGAGGAATTCCGCAAACAGGATTTGGAACTGGCGAAAAGCGGCAAAGGGTTTTGCGGGGTGGAGCGGGTTCACGGCAAAGACGGAGAGCTGATCCAGTCAAAACTGTTTAAAAAAGTGGTAACCGGCAGCAACGGGCGGCGGTTGATTGTCGGCATGGGCATCGACATGACCGCGGAACTGGAACTGGAAGAACGGCTGACGCAGAATATCCGGAATCTGGACGGGTACATCCAGAATGAGCGGAATTTGAACAGCTGCCTGGAATTCCTCTCGCATGACGACGATCCGGCGCGCACCATGCCTGCGATCTTAAGCAAGCTCGGCAGCCGGACACAAGCCGACCGCTGCGGAGTTTATCTTTGCGACGCGGAGAGCCAGACGGAGTTTCACGCACGATATCGCTGGCGTCGAAGCGAGACGATCTCGAATGATTCGTCCGGCGTCTTTACGGCGGCCGAGCTTGGCGGCATCGACGAATTGCTCCGGCTCAACCGCTATATCGAAATCGCCGATACCGCGCATCCGCTGCCGTGGCAGCAGGAATTGGCCCGGATCCTGCGCGAGCGTTTCGGCATTTATTCGTCCCTTTGTTACGGCATCTGGGGCAAAGACCGCCTGCTGGGGTTTGTGACGCTGGACTTTGTCGGGCGCGAGCATAAATTTACCGAAGCGGATCATACCTGCTCCCAGAACATCTGCAATTTGTATTTGCTGGCGTTGGACCGGCATAACCGGTTGAATGAAATCAGGCAGAGCCTGACGCTGCAGAAGCAGATCTTCAACAACATCAGCATCCCGATCATGCTGTTCGACCTGGATTTCAATATCGTCGCCATCAATCCAAAGGCGTGCGAAGTGGTCGGCAAAACCGAGCGGGAACTGGTCGGCGCCAAGTGTCACGATGCGCTTTGCGCATGCGACGAGCCCCCGGGCTGGTGCCCCGCGCGGCGGTCCATCGACGAAAAAGGCGCGGCCCAGGTTGAATTCCCTGGCCATTCGCGGCTTTACTCCATCACCACGCTGCCGATTTACGATCATACCGGTAAATTGGTATATATCCTGGAGACCGCGATCGATATTTATGAAGAACGCGAACAGAAAAAACAGCTGCAGACGTTGAATATATTGTTGAATAACGCTTCGGCGCTGGCGAAGATCTCCTACTTTTCCGGCGATAAATACTCCAACATCACGCAGATCGGCGGAGCGCCGCTGGCCGGGCTGGCGATCTCGGCGCCGGGCGGCAAGGTGCAGCTTGCCGATTGGCTGGATCCGGCGGACCGGCCCGAATTTGAACGCCAGAAACGGCTGCTGGTGGATGGCGATGTGCCGGCCCTGGATCTTCTCTGCCATGCGACATCCGGCAATGTCAGGAACGACTA
>JAVBSA010000251.1:0-2798 GCA_031556915.1 Victivallis sp. | reverse complement strand
GCATCCGGACGGTCAACGGCAGCCCGGAGGGGCCGTTGATGATCGTCATGTGGAGCGCCTATCTGGTGAACGCCTGCTACGGTTTCTATAACTGGAGCAAAGGGGCGGCGCAATCCGAAGCGGAAATCCGGGGGGAGGCGTGATGGCGACTCACGGGCTCACCCTCGGCAAATTCGCTCCGCTTCACAAGGGGCATCAGTTCCTGATTGAAACCGCGTTGCGGGAGGTCGACGAGTTGACGGTCATCATTTACCACGCCGACTGCACGCCGGTTCCGCTTTCCGTCCGTGCCGGCCACCTGCGGAAGCTCTACCCGCAGATCAACGTCATCGAAGCGTGGGACGGGCCGGAGGGCTATTCCCGCGAGCGGGAGTATGAAATCCGGGAGGAGCAATACGTGCTCGGCTTGCTGAAAGGCAAACCGGTCACCCACTTTTATTGCAGCGAGTATTACGGGGGACATATGAGCCGGGCTTTGAACGCGGTCGACCGCCGGGTGGATGAAGCGCGGTCGGCCGTTCCGGTTTCCGCGACCCTGATCCGTTCCGCCCCCTGGAAATACCGCGAGTTTCTCTGCGACACGGTCTACCGCGACCTCATTGTCAAAGCGGTTTTTCTGGGGGCCATGTCCACGGGGAAATCGACCATCGCCGAGGCTTTGGCGAAACGGCACAACACCACGTTCGCTTCGGAATACGGCCGCGATTACTGGACAAGGCACCAGGTCGGCCGCCGCATCCCCTTCGAAGCCTTCGACGAGATCGCCGTGGGGCACCTGGAACGGGAGGAAGCGGCTTTCCGGAACGCCAGGAAGTATTGCTTCATCGACACCAACGCAATCACGACTTACATGTTCGCGCTGGACTATCACGGCAAAGCGCCGGAGCTACTGACACGGATCGCGCTGGAGAACGCCTCCCGTTACGATCTTTTTTTCCTCTGTGAGGACGACATTCCTTACGATGATACCTGGGACCGGAGCGGGGATCAGAAACGCCGCGTGTTTCACCGGCAGATCATTGCGGATCTTCTGGAGCGGCGCATTCCCTACATTCCGTTACGGGGCACGCTGGAGGAGCGCATGGAGAAGGTCGACCGGGTATTGGAACAGTTCACTCCCTATTCCAATTTCTGGGGGGCCGCCAGAGCTGCCAACGAGACTTCCACGAAATAGTCGACGCCGTAACGCAAGGCTTCGTCGGAGAAGTCGAAGTGGGAATTATGGATGTCCGGACTTTTTTCGCCCACGCCGACTTTGACGTAGACGCCGGGGTAGCGCTTGAGGTAATAGGCGAAATCCTCCGCACCCAGCGAGGAATTCGGCAGTTCCACAAACGCCTCTTCGCCGAAGGTTTTGCGGATAGCCTGACGCGCCAGTTCCGTTTCTTCCGGGTGGTTGACGGTCACGGGGTAGGAGAGGTCGTATTCGATTTCGGTTTTGACGCCGTATTCCGCGGCGATGCGGTTGACGGTATCGCGGAGGACGGTTTCGAGTTCGGCGTCGATTTCGGGGCTGAGGGAGCGCATGGTGCCGGAGAATTCCGCGGTGTCGGGGATCACGTTGGAGAGCATTCCGCCGGAGACCTGGCATACGGTTTTGACGGCGGGTTGGCCGACGGTTTCGGTGTTTTCCAGGGCAAGGATCATGGCCGCCGCCGCGACGACGGGATTTTTCGCGAGATCCGGTCGGCTGCTGTGGCCGCCTTTGCCTTTGATTTTGACGGCGAAATGGGCGCACGACGCCATCATGGCGCCGGTTCGGGTGGCGAGTTTGCCGATGGCGAGGCGGGGCATTCCGTGGAGTGCGGTGACGAAGTCGCATTTGGGATTTTCGAGGGCTCCCGCTGCGACGAGGTCGCGTCCCATGGCCCAATTTTCTTCGCCGGGTTGAAAGACGAACCGGACGGTGCCGTTGAATTTGTCGCGCATGGCGGAGAGTTTGATTGCCGCGCCGAGGAGCATGGCGGCGTGGCCGTCGTGGCCGCAGGCGTGCATCATGCCGGGGGTGCTTGACGCGTATGGGGCGCGGGTTTTTTCTTCGAGTGCGAGTGCGTCGATATCGGCGCGGAGGGTGACGTTGCGGCCGGGGCCTTTGCCGTGGAGGATGGCGACGACGTCGGTTCCGAGGAACGGCGGGAGGATTTCGAGCGGGAGTTTGGCCAGTTCCTTGCGGATCAGGGCGGAGGTTTTGACTTCTTTGCCGGCGAGTTCCGGAATCCGGTGGAGTTTGTGGCGGAACTCCGTGATGTGAGCGATGATGTTCTTCATACTTTTCCTTAAGTGGGGCGGCGGAGCCGCCCGGGTTCAGGGCCACCCGGCCCTGGCGAGGATCCAAGGGGCGCGGAGCCCCTTGGCGGAGTTTGAGGCGGAGCCTCAAGTTCTCTCGCGCGCCGGTGACGCTGAAAAAGGAAAATTTCGCAAGAAATTTTCCGCCACCAGGCGGGCGACGGTCTGCTTGGACCGTCAGGTCAAACAGACCCCGACCCCTGTCAGGCTCCCACGGTTCTTAATATTAAAAGCTGTGGGATGCAGCAACGCGCTGCCGTCTTGCAAAACTCGCTACGCTCATTTTGCAAGACAGCGCTTTTGCTGAGCGGGTGTTCCTGTACGCCGCTGCGCGGCTACCGTTTCGCTCCCCGAGGGAGCGTCCAGCGCTTTCGCCGCTGGACCACGCCCCCACGAGGGTGGGGCTTTGGGCCGCTTCGCGGATTTTTTTCTTTTTTTACTCCGCGTACACGACTTTGCCGCCCACCAGCGTCATACACACCTTGCACTGAACTTTCCACCCGTCAAACGGC
>JAVBSA010000368.1:0-10681 GCA_031556915.1 Victivallis sp. | reverse complement strand
ATGATCGAGAAGGGCGGCAAGCCGGCGGAAGCCGAACCGATTCTGCTCGGCATCACCAAGGCGGCGCTGGAGACCGAGAGCTTCATTTCGGCGGCGTCGTTCCAGGACACCACGCGTATCCTGACTGAAGCGGCCACGGTGGGCAAGGTGGACAATCTCAACGGCTTCAAGGAAAACGTGATTACCGGCCACCTGATTCCGGCCGGCACGGGCACCGAGCTGATGCAGTCCATCCGGCTCAAGTATCTCGGAACCGAGATCGAGCCGGAGCTGCCGACCCGGGAATCCGAGCGTTCGGTCGAAGAGATCACGGCCGCCTGGCGCGAGTCGGAGGCGAAGAGCGACGCGGAAGTGTTTGCCGATGAGGACGATGACGATCTCCCCGCCGAGGCGAAAGAGCTGGTCGAGGATTTTAACGACGACGGCTTCGAGACCTTCGGAGACGAGGAGTTCGAGGAAGACTTTGACGAAGAATAAGTTCTTTCCGCCGGAGTGCGGATTGCGGGAAAACGCTTTTGCAGGACTTTTTTACCGGATTTTTCGGTAAACCGTTTGCAAAAGCCGCTTTCCGGCATTATGTTATGAGTCTTTGACGTGGATTTGTAATTGTTTTATTGATATAAATAGAATAGACGACAGGCTAAGAAACAGGAAGTATTATGCCGACAATCAATCAGCTGGTGCGTTTCGGACGCGAAGAGAAAGCGAAGAAAAGTAAATCCAAGGCGTTGAGCGCCTGCCCGCAGCGCCGTGGCGTCTGCTTGCAGGTGACCACCCGTACGCCGAAAAAGCCGAACTCGGCGTTGCGTAAGATTGCGCGTGTCCGCCTGACGAACGGTCAGGAAGTGACCGCCTACGTCGGCGGCGAAGGCCACAACCTCCAGGAGCACTCGGTGGTTCTGGTGAAGGGCGGCCGTGTGCGCGACCTTCCGGGCGTCCGTTACCACATCGTCCGCGGCGCGCTGGACAGCCTCGGTGTCGACAAGCGCCGCCAGAGCCGTTCCAAGTACGGCGCCAAGCGCCCGAAGCCGGGCCAGGAAGCGGCCGCAGCCGGTAAGAAGAAGAAGTAAGAATTCATTCATATAACAGGATGCGTAGAGTATGAGAAGGCGTAGAGTTGTCAAGCGGGAACTGATTCCCGACGTAAAGTTCAACAGCGAGCTGGTTGCTCGTCTGATCAACACCATCATGGAACGCGGCAAGAAAGCGACTGCGCAGCAGATCGTCTACGGCGCGTTCGACGTGATCCAGTCCAAGAAGCCGGAGCTGCAGGCCATCGACGTCTTCCTCCAGGCGCTGGAAAATGTCAAGCCGAAGCTTGAAGTGAAGAGCCGCCGCGTCGGCGGTGCGACCTACCAGGTTCCGATCGAAGTCGATCCGGACCGCCAGGTTGCGCTTGCGATGCGCTGGATCACCAGCTATTCCCGCGGCCGCAAGGGCCGTTCCATGACCGACTCGCTCGCCGGCGAACTGCTCGACGCGTTTGAGAACACCGGCTCCTCGATCAAGAAGAAAGAGGATACTTTTAAAATGGCGCAGGCGAACAAGGCGTTCGCTCATTACCGCTGGTAATCCGGGCAGACAGAAATCATGAGTACTGAGCAAAAATATCACGAGTCCCCGAACCGCAAGAATGCGCTGAAAGATTACCGCAATATCGGTATCATGGCGCACATCGACGCGGGTAAAACAACGTTGACCGAACGCATCCTTTTCTACTGCGGTGTGAACTACAAGATCGGCGACACCCACGAGGGCACCGCCACCATGGACTGGATGGAGCAGGAACGCGAGCGCGGCATCACGATCACCTCCGCCGCCACCACCTGCTACTGGAAAAATCACCGGATCAACATCATTGACACCCCGGGACACGTGGACTTCACCGCCGAGGTGGAGCGTTCGCTCCGCGTCCTCGACGGCGCGGTCGCCGTTTTCTGCTCGGTGGGCAAAGTTCAGCCCCAGAGTGAGACCGTCTGGCGCCAGGCGCAGAAATATCACGTTCCGATCGTCGCCCTGGTCAACAAGATGGACCGTACCGGCGCCGATTTCGACGGCGTGGTGACCGACATCCAGACCAAGCTCGGTGCGACCCCGGTTCCGCTGATGCTGCCGATCGGCCGCGAAGCGGACTTCAAGGGCGTGATCGACGTTCTGGAGAACAAGTGCTATTATTTCGGCGACGACCAGGGTGTCACCATCACCGAGGAAGAGCCGACCGGCGATCTCGCGACCCGTCGCGAAGCCGCCTATCAGCACATGGTCGAATGCCTCGCCGAAGTCGACGACGAGATCATGGAGATCTATCTCGCCGACGAAATGCCGAACCACGATCAGATCAAGGCGGCGCTCCGCCGTTCGACCCTCAAGGCGAAGATCGTTCCCGTGGCCTGCTGTACCGCGTTCAAATGCAAAGGCGTCCAGGCGCTGCTCGACGTTGTGGTCGACTATCTCCCGAGCCCGGTTGACGTCTGGGACATCAACGGCACGGATCCCGACAGCGGCGCTGCGATGACCCGTCACGTCGGCGACCTGCAGCCCTTCGCGGCGCTGGTCTTCAAAATCATGACCGACCCGTTTGTGGGGAAACTTTACTACTTCCGCGTCTACTCCGGCATCGCGGCCCAGGGGATGAGTGTTTACAACCCCCGTACCCGCAAACGCGAGCGCCTCGGCCGTCTGCTTCAGATGCACGCCAACCAGCGCCTGGAGCAGTCCGAGATCTTCTCGGGCGATATCGCGGCTGCCGTGGGGCTCAAGAACGTGACCACCGGCGACACCATCTGTCTGGAAGACAATCCGATCGTTCTCGAATCGATGAGCTTCCCCGAGCCGGTGATCTCGATCGCGGTGGAGCCGAAATCCTCGGGCGACCGCGACAAGCTCTCCAAGGGATTGCAGGCGCTCTCCGAAGAAGACCCGACCTTCCAGGTCCGCTCCGACGAAGAGACCGGCCAGACCATCATTTCCGGTATGGGTGAGTTGCACCTCGAAATCATTCTCGACCGCCTGATCCGCGAGTTCAAGGTCGAAGCGAATACCGGTGCGCCGCAGGTTGCCTATCGCGAAGCGTTGGCCGGCGCCGGCGCCCAGTCCGACATGAAGTTCGTCCGTCAGTCCGGCGGACGCGGCCAGTACGGCCATTGCATGATCAACCTGATCGCCGGTGAGCGCGGTTCGGGTGTGGTCATCGAGAACAAGGTTGTCGGCGGCAACATTCCGAAGGAATACATCAAGCCGATCGAACAGGGCATCCGTGAAGCGGCCAACTCCGGCGTGCTGGCGGGCTTCTCGCTGATCGACTTCAAGGTTGAAATCATCGACGGTTCCTACCACCCGGTGGACTCCTCCGAAATGGCGTTCAAGATCGCCGGTTCCATGGCGCTCAAAGACGCGGCCCGCAAGACCGGAATCATGTTGCTCGAACCGATCATGAAGGTCGAGCTCACCACTCCGGATGAAAATATGGGCGACCTCATCGGCGACATCACCAGCCGCCGCGGCGCCATCGTCGAGATCAATTCCGGCGAAAACAGCTTCACCCGTGTCAACGCGAACGTTCCTCTGTCGGAGCTGTTCGGTTACGCGACTGCGATCCGTTCGCTGTCCCGCGGCCGCGCCTCCTACGCAATGGAGCCCGCGTTCTTTGAAAGAGTTCCGAAACAAGTTCAAGAAAAAATAGTGGAGAAGAAGTAAGATGGCTACTGGAAAAACCCAGCGTATCCGCATCCGGCTTCAGGCTTACGAGCATCGGATCCTGGATCAGTCGGTCAACGAAATTCTCGAAACCGCGAAACGTACCGGTTCTTTGATTGCCGGTCCGGTTCCGCTCCCGACTCGCATCGAGCGTTGGACGGTCAACCGTTCCCCGCACGTCGACAAGAAATCGATGGAGCAGTTCGAGATCCGTACGCACAAGCGTATGCTGGACATTGTCAACCCGACGGCGAAGACGGTCGACGAGCTCAAAAAGCTCAGTTTGCCCGCCGGCGTGGATATCACGATCAAGCTTGGAGTCTGAGTAGTTTCAGGCTCCTAGATACCAAGGCCCCCGACCGATTGGGGGCAAGTATCGAATGTTTCTCACGAAAGGAGAAAGTATGAAAGGATTAATCGGTAAGAAGGTCGGAATGACTCAGGTCTACGACGAAAAGGGTGCCGTGATCCCGGTGACGGTGGTCGAAGTGGGGCCCTGCGTTGTGACTGACGTCAAGACCAAAGAGCGCGACGGTTACTCGGCGATTCAGCTGGGTTTCGGTTCGCGCAAGGCGAAGAATGTCACCAAGGCCCGTGCCGGACACCTGGCGAAGGCCGGAGTCACCGGCGACGTGCTCCCCTCGGTTCTGCGCGAAGTGCGCATGGCCGACGGCGATGCCGCTCCGGCGCTCGGCTCCGAGATCAAGGTCGACATCTTTGAAGCGAATGAATACCTCGACGTCATTGGCACGACCAAAGGCCGCGGTTTTCAGGGCGTTGTGCGTCGCTACCGTTTCGGCGGCGGCCGCGGCAGCCACGGCAGCAACTGGACCCGCCGTACGGGTTCGATCGGCTGCTGCGAAAAGCCGGGCAACGTGGCCAAGGGCAAGAAGATGCCGGGTCATATGGGCAACGTGCCCCGCACGATCCAGAATCTGCAGATCGTCCGGGTAATGGCGGAAGACAATGTGCTGCTGCTCAAGGGCGCTGTCCCTGGGGCTCCCGGCGGCATTCTGTTGCTCCGGAGTGCGATTAAAAAGCAACCGGCAGCGAAGAAGTAAGAGGTGAACAAGATGTCGAATACTTTGGATATTCTTGATTGCAACGGCGCCCGGGTCGGTGAATACCAGATTCCGGAAGGCGTCATTGAGCTCGAGAAGGGCGAACAGGCTGTCCATGACGCCGTGGTCGCCTATCTTGCGGGGCTGCGTGCCGGTACTGCTTGCACCAAGACCCGCGGCGAAGTCCGTGGCGGCGGTGCGAAGCCGTTCCGCCAGAAGGGAACGGGCCGTGCCCGCGCGGGTTCCAGCCGGAGCCCCGTCTGGGTCGGCGGCGGTACGATTTTCGGACCGCGTCCGCGCTCCTTCGCCAAGAAGGTGAATAAGAAGGTGCTCGTGCTGGCGCTCAAGCGTGCCTTGTCCGAGCGGATCGTTGAAGGCGACGTGGTTGTTCTGGACAATGTTCAGGTTCCGGATCACAAGACCAGGAACGTCGTCGCGATTCTGAAGAACTTGAAGCTTGCGGACGATACCGTCATGCTTTCGCTGCCGTCGTTCGACGACCAGGCCGCGGTGGTGTGTGCGACCGGGAACCTCCCGAATCTCGTGCTCCGCAAAGCGGATTCCGTCAACGTCTATGAACTGCTCCGTTTCGGCAAACTCGTGTTCACGAAGGATGCCCTGGATGCGTTCGTGAAGCGTCTGGCGTAAGGGGGAACCATTATGAGAAACGCATTTGATATCGTTCTTTCCCCGGTGGTCACCGAAAAGAGCAACAAGCTTGTTCAGGAGAGCAAGTATGTGTTCAAGGTGAAAGCGGATGCCGAAAAGATTGAGATCGGCCGGGCAATTGAAGAATTGTTCAAGGTCAAGGTCAAGTCGGTTAACATCATGAACTGCATGGGCAAGGTTCGCCGTTCCGGCCGCACCAACAAGACGGGTCGCCGTCCTGATTGGAAGAAGGCTGTCGTCACCCTGTCCGAAGGCAGCATTGAGATTATCTAAGAGGGAGAAAAGAAAATGGCGGTTAAAAGTTTTAATCCCGTGACTCCCTCCCGGCGTCATATGGCGGTGATGGACTATGCGTCCACCATCACCACGGATACGCCGGAGAAGAGTCTGACCAAGGGTAAGAAGTCCAGCGGCGGCCGTAACAATGCCGGCCGGACCACCACCCGGTTCCGCGGAGGCGGCAACAAGCGCCGTTACCGCATGGTTGATTTCGTTCGCGCCAAAGAAGGCGTTCCGGCGAAGGTCGTTTCGATCGAATACGATCCCAACCGTTCGGCCAACATCGCTCTGATCTGCTATGCGGACGGCGAAAAGTCCTATATCCTGGCTCCGGTCGACATGAAGGTCGGCGACAAGGTGATGAACGGCTCGAAAGCCGAACTCAAGCCGGGCAACTGGATGGCGCTCAAAGACATTCCGGTCGGCATCAACATCTGCTGCATCGAGATGCAGCCGGGTCGCGGCGCGAAAATCGCGCGTTCCGCCGGCCAGGTCGCCACGCTCCGCGGCAAGGAAGAAACCTACGCGCAGATCAAACTGCCGTCGGGTGAAGTCCGGATGATTCACATCAATTGCCACGCGATGATCGGTCAGATCGGCAACGTCGATCAGATGAAGGTCAAACTGGGCAAAGCGGGCAAGAAGCGCTATCAGGGCTTCCGGCCGCACGTTCGCGGCGTAGCCATGAACCCGGTCGACCACCCGATGGGCGGAGGCGAAGGACGTACTTCGGGCGGCGGCCACCCGGTTTCGCCGTGGGGACAGCTTGCCAAGGGTAAGCGTACCCGCAATCCGAAGAAGACTTCGAAGAACTTCATTGTTGAGCGGAGGAAGAAGTAATGGCCAGATCAATTAAAAAAGGCCCGTTTGTCGACCAGTACCTGATCGATAAAGTGGAAAAGTTGGGCAACGCCAAGGTCGCGATCAAGACCCGGTCCCGTCGCTCGATGATCATTCCGGATTTTGTCGGTCACACCTTCAACGTCCACAACGGTAAAACGTTTGTGCCGGTGTTCGTGACGGAAAACATGGTCGGCCATAAACTCGGCGAGTTTTCCCTGACCCGTTCCTTCAAGGATCACGGCGTGGTCTCCGGTAAATAATCCGGATCACCAGAAAAAGACGCTCCACTCGAAAGAGATGGAGCGTTTTTTTATGGGCGGACGAAGCGGCGGAAAAGCAGAGCCGCCAGCCAGACGGCCCAGAGAATGGCGAGGCTGAAGCCGATCTTCATCTCCACGGTACGTTCGTTCAGCGTATTGGCCATAAAGCAGGAGAGGCGGTATATGTAGTAAGCCAGCATGCCGCCGAACGATACCGTCAGCAGGATGATGGAGCGGTGTTTTTTCAGGATGCGTACGGCGGGGCGGATGGCGAAATAGAGAAGTGTTGCCGTGACCAGGGTGCTGGCAACGACCAGGAGCCAGGGCCATTTGATGCATAGGATTACGAGGACGATGACGCCGAGGATTCCCGCGAGGATGAAGCACCCGGTCGTGTCCTCTTTGGCCGGCGGAAGGGGCGGGGGAGGTGGAGCCGCCGGCCGCTTATGTGGCGGCGTATGCGACGGCACGGGGATCCGTGACGGTTTCGAGGACCTTGACGGCGGCGGTTTGGCGTCCTTGCGGGGAGACGGAGGCGGCGGGGGTTCTTTGAAGATCAGGTAATTCTCCGGCGTGAGGAGCTCCCCGCATGCTTCACAGATTTTTCCTTTTCCTTCTTCATGGAAGATGTGGCCGCATTCTTTGCACTTATACCGTGCGGGAGCCGAAGACGCGGGGGAGGGTTTTCGCGGCTCTCCGAAGGGTTTCGTGTCGTTGACCGGACGGCGTTCGGACGACGACAATAATTCGCCGCAGGAGGGGCATTCCTTCTTTTCCGCGTCGCGCAACTTTTGCTCTGTTCGGAACAGGGATCCGCAGAGTCTGCATCTATATTTCTGCGGCAATTTCTTCTCCCGGCTTCGGATAGCAGCGTTCGATTTCGTGCTGCGGCAGCAGAACCGCCCAATGCCGCACCTGGCTGCCCGGACGGTGGCGGGCCACATAGGGAATCAGGTTCCGCGAAGAGGCGAACATGTCTTCGGCGAAGAACGAACTGTTCAAGATCAGGATGGGAACGGCCGGATTCTTCACCAGAAGAAAGCCCTTGCCGTTCCGTTCCGGGTGCTGGTGGCCGCAGACGATTTGATTGACCGGCATCTTCAGGATTTCGGAGGCCTTTTGGCAGAACGCTTTGACGTTTTCATAGCCGAGCTCGCCGCCGCGGGTGCTGCGGTTGACCCGTTTGAGGGGGGCGGTATAATGAATTCTGTTCCAGGTGAAATCCGACAGCATGGATTCCCCGCAAAGGCTTTCCTCCGAATCGAATGCGGCGAGGAGGTCTCCATGCGGAACTCCGCCGTGCGCGCAAAGCAGCCCGTCCGGCAGGATGAGCGCCCGGGGCAGGCGCTGCATCAGGCGGCATAGCGCTTCGCCGAATTCCCGCAGTTCCGGCCGGGCGTTGAGGTAACCCGTAAAGTCCGACGGCGTGCAATCGGAGCGGAATCCCGAAGGATCGGCGGAGAGGCCGATATCGTGGTTTCCGGCGATCCACAGGATCTTGCCGGGCCTCTCTTTGATCAGGCCGAGCAAGCGCATGACAGTTTCGTAACCATAGGGGTGGCGGTCGAAAAGATCCCCGAGAAAGACCAATGTCGCATCCGGAGTCTCCCGGTCGATGGCGCAGAGGATGGCGTCCATCGCGAGCAGATCGCCGTGAAGATCTCCGATGAACCAGAGATGTTCCGGCACGCGTTCCGGTTCCCGGACGATCATGACGGGGGGCGCGTTCCAGGAGGCGCCGAAGGCGTAGCGGCATTGTTCCGGGTTCGCCTCCAGGGATTTCAACCATTGCCAGGTTTCGTGTTCCGGGGTATGGCGGAGAAAGTTGTGCGCATACATTTCCCCCAGGGTGACCGGCGTTCCGTCGGGCGGCGGAGGAGACGCAACCGGCCCAGCCGGAGCTTCCGCTTCGCTTTCGATCGGTTCCGCCGGAGCTTCCGCTTCGCTTCCGGCCGGCTCATCGGTCTCTTCTTCGCCCCAGCCGAGGCGTTGGAGGAAATGTTCCACAAGGCTTGGAGGTGCGGTTTCCTTCGGCATGATTTATTTCTTCTCCCACGATACTTGCATGGGCAGTTTGATTACGCTTCGGGCGTCGTTCCCGACGGCGATGATATCATTGAGGTGAAGTACAGACGGTTCCGTGAGCAGTTCGCCGTTCAGGATCGTCCGGTTTTCGGCGGAAGCGTTCGGGGCGATTTTCCATCCGGCGCCATCGCATTCGAGCGTGAATTGCACCGAAGAAAGATATTTCACCTCTTCCCCGAAACGGCCGAGGATGCTCCGGCCGACCTGTGTGGAAAGATTGAAACCGATCTTCTCCTTGTTTTCCGCCTCCAGAATCAACCGGGAACCGGCGGGAATCGGGCGCGGAGCGCCGGGGGGGGCGCTCTTGCCTTTCAGCACTTCGTGAATCTGTTCGGCCGTCGGGCGTTCGTCCGGATCCGGATTCAGCGCGGCGTGGATGATCTCTTCGATCCGGCAGTCGTTCTCCGGGCTGCCGGTCGATTCCAGCAGGACGGGCGGCGCAATCCGGTGGTTGAGGACTTGTTCTTTATACTCGCCGTCGTCGCAGCTGAACGGCGAACCGCCTTTGCAGAGAAGCTCGGCAAGAATGATTCCGCAGGTGAATACGTCGGAAGCCTTGGTCGGAACCTCCCCTTTGAGGTGTTCCGGCGAAAGATAGCCGGGCGTGCCGGAATACCCCTGGATCCCATCCCACGGAGCCTTGACGTCGGCCAGGAGCGACACGTCGAAATCGATGACTTTGAAACGGTAGCCGGTTTTGATCTCCGCATCGGGAATCAAATAGAGGTTCTCCGGCTTCAGGTCGGAGTGGACGATTTCGAGGCTGTGAAGCGTGCGGATGCCCATCAGCAGCAGCTTGGCGAAGGTCAGCCGCTGATTCCAGGTGATCGCCGGATTCTGCAGATGCTCCGCCAGGTCGCAGCCGCCCGAGGCGAACTCGAACGACTGACAGTAGCAGAACAATCCGGGGGCCTCTTCGAACTCGAAGAAATCCAGAAACCGGTAGGTCTGGTGGGCCGCCTGCGGCACGCTTTCGATGCGCCGCTTCATCTCCTTCTGGTAAGCGATGTATTGTTTGTACCAGCCGACTTTGACGGAGGGCGATTTGTACTGCTTGAGAAAAATATATTCCCCCGGAGCGCTTTCCGCTTTGTAGGAGTTGGCGTTCGCCCCCTTGGCGAGGGGGCGGCCGATGATTTTACAGCCGTGGACCACGCTGCCCGGCAGGAATGTCGTTGCCATAAAGCGCCTTCTCCGTGTTACAGAATTTCCGTCGCCGCGGTTTTGCTGACGGTTTTCGCCAGTTGCCGCAGGGTATTCTGGAAATGTTTGATATCGGAAGTGAACTGGTCGAGCGTGATGTCGTTGCCGTCGTCATCCACCAGCGGCATATAATCGGCTTTGTCCGCCGAACCCAGCGTGGCGTATTGGGTCGAAACCATATTGTCATCGAAGTCGTAACGGGGCGCGTAGATCGAAAGCACCAGGCGGTTGGAGTGTACGAGGTTGATGACGTCGTCGATGGTGCCGCCCTTCGCTTCCGGGATCTCAAGCGTTTCGTGGAATCCGGCGTCGGAAAAGATCACGACGACGCGGGTCGCGGAGCTGCGGTAGCGCCATTTCGACGGTGAAATGCCCTCCTGCGGGCCGGCCTGGCCCATGGTTGCGACCTTGTAGAGGGCGTCCAGAAGCGACTCGGGCGTGTCGCCGCCGCCCCGGGCGTGAAGCTTGTCCAGCTGGGAGCGGAGCTGGTCGGCGTTGGCGGTGAAGTCGTTATCCTCGAGCCAATCCTGGCCGTCGGCGCGGAAATCCCGGAAGCCCACGACCTTCGCCCTCCAGTCTTTGACG
>JAVBSA010000515.1:0-3332 GCA_031556915.1 Victivallis sp. | reverse complement strand
CTGAATTCCGGTTCGTTCTTTCCGCACTCGACCAGATACTGGTCAACGGCTTCGCGTAACGCCGCCAGCTGCGACGGCACGATGCGCGCCTGAATGTCGTCATAGCGGCTCAATTCCATGAAGAGGTGTTCCGGCATCAGGCAGGGAACCCGGTACTGTTTGGCGACGGTCTTTACACTGCGCATGAATTTCCGGAGTTGCGGGGTTTTCAACCAGGGGTATTGTTTCATAAAGTTCCTTCCGTTTTACGGCGTAATTCAACATGCAGCGGATCGTTCGCTTCCTGTTTGCGTGCTTCGACCGCTTCCAGCTTCGTTTCGGCGATGACGCGCGGGAAACTCCCGATGACCGCTTCGCCGTTCTCGGTGACCCGCAGGCAGAAGGCGAAGGCGTCCGGTCTGGTGTAATCGAAAATATCCATCAACACCGCCGTGACGAATGGAACCGTACTCGTGTTATTGTTCAAGGCGACAACATCATACAACGGCGGCTCCGCATGGCGGAGGCGGAATTTCTTCTGTTCTTCAATCTTTCTTTCCATCGTATTCCTCCAGATACTCTTTTTCCCTTAAGCAATGGCCGCAGATCAATCTGTCTTCAAATTCTGCAACGCTATGAAAATCTTCACGGCTGGCGCTGAACTTGGAAACGTGCAGTTTCGAACATCTGATTTGATTTTCGTTGTTTCTTTCAAAGTTCTCACACTCCCGGCAAATATCTATTTCCCTTTTTCTTTCATACCACTTGCTTTTTATGCCATATTCTTTCTTTCTCAAGCAAAAAGTATGAATCTTTTGTGTGAGAAATTGCTGAATGTTTTGGAACTCTTCAAGTTTTGGACCATATTTACAACGATGGTATTTTCCGCATCGAATTAAATTTTCGCTGTTTCTTTCGAATTTTTTCCATTCTTGACAAACCTCGATTGTTCTTTTCATATCGTTCACTCAATATCCGCTTTCTCAACTCTCTTTCCATCGTATTCCTCTAACAGTTTGCTTATTTCCGGATTCTTTTTCGCGACTTGGGGCGGAGTCAACCCGTTGTCACATTGACTGTGATTTTCAATATCCGGATCGGCCCCGGCTTCAAGCAGAAGCCGGACGCACGCCGGACTGCCGTTCCGGACCGCATTGAGGAGCGGCTGACTGAAACGGTCTTTGTTATTTAAAAGACCTTTGATATACGGAGACAGCAACCCCGCTTCCACCACCGGCAAATCCCCTTTGGCGCATGCCGTCAGAAAGCTGAAGTAAGGATCGTTATGGTAGGTTCGGGCCAGATGAAACTCCTTGAAGGCCTGCCGGACCGGAGACTCCTCCGGGTAGTAAGCGGCGTGCTGTTCCGCCGTCATGCCGCAAAGATTATCTTCGTGCTCGACATCGATTCCCGGCGACCGCAGCAGAAATGCAACCGCTTCGACCTTATGGTTTTGAACCGCCGTGATGAGCGGCGTGTAATCGTCGAGGTCGGTGGCGTTGATGTCGGCCCCTTCCGCGATCGCGACAGCCATCGCTTCGGGATCGTCGGACATAACGGCGCCGAAGAGTTTCCCGTCGAGCGGGGAGAGATTGCTTAAGGGCTGATCGAAGTTGACGGGTTTCATAAGGTTGCCTCCTGGTAGTTGTTTTATAAAATGAACGGTAAAATCAGACACAGAATTCCGCCTGTCAAGGGGATTAAAATCCATATCCCGACGCCGAAGATGAAAACATCGAGCGGGAAGCCTTGCCGGTAAAGGCGAAAAAAATATTCCGCATATTTCCAGGACAGAATCAGCAGGGCGACGCCTATCGGAATTTGCAACATATTCATAACTCCTTTCCCGTTTTTTCCGCATGTATCTAAAATATCAGACGACAATAGACATCTTTTGTCCGGTGTGTTTGCATTCTCATGAGAGGCGGTGTATAATAGCGGAAACGAGGAGAACTGCGCTTATGCCCGCCAATAAAAACAAACTGCTTCGGTTGCAAACGATTCTTGCCATGATGCGCAAGAGCGCCTATCCCAACTTCAACCGTTTCATGGTGGAGATGAAACGGCAGGATCCGGCGGGAGCTTACAAGCTCTCCGGCAAGACCTTCAGCCGGGATATCGCGGATTTGAAGGAGGAATTTCACGCGCCCATACGCTACGACGCCGCCCGGAAGGGGTTTTTCCTTGCCAATCTGGAATGGTATTCCGAAGAGCTGATGATCGAACCCTTTGAAATGCGGAGTGTCTTGCTCGGGCAGCGCGTGGCGGAGGGATTGATGCCGGAACCGCTCCGCAGCGAAATCACCCGCGCCGTCGATTCTCTGCTGATGCGCAACGAATCGGGGCTGGAATACGGAGCCAGCCTGGAAGCGCTGCAGATTTTCAACGGCGCCGCCCGTCCGATCGAACCGGAGGCGTTTCTGACCGTCTACCGCGCCTGGGAGGGGCGGCGTCATCTGCGGTTCGAGTATCTGGCAGCCAACGGCAGGAGTTCGCGTAAATTCTTCGATCCGCACCTCCTGGCCTGGCAGGGCGGGGCGTGGTATATGAAGGGGGAACTCTATTCCTCCGACGACAAGGTTTACGATCCGCCGAAAATTTCGGTGCTCGCCGTCCATCGGGTTCGGAATCCGGAAATCGCCGAGGGCTTTTTCGTGCAGAATCCGGCATTGTACCTGGAGGCCGAGAAGCACGGTTTCTTCACCTTCGCGCGTTACGAACGGGTGGAGGTGGAGTTTTATCCGCCCTACGACCGGATTATGACGGAATTCTTTCCCGACCGGCTGGAATCGGTTGAGCCGGGGGAAGGGAAGGCGGTGATCCGTTTCAGGGATTTATATCCCCACGAGGCGATTTCCCTGATTCTCTACGCACAGGGGTATGCCCGGGTCATTGCGCCGGAAGAGCTGAAAACAAAAATCCGGGAAATCGGGCAACGCATGGTTGATAACGGACAATAGGCGTCCCCCGTCCGGTGATCTATTTCGATTTTATATTTGAGGATACAAAATGAAAATTACATTCGGGTTTTACCTTGACGGGGCGGAGTGGTCGGCAAAAAAGGCGTCGCTCGGCGAGATTGTCTGCGGACCGCTTGCGATGCTCCAGCTTCTGGAAGGCCGTCTCGGCTTGAGCGGCGTCGACAGTTCCATGCCGATCCGCATCAACGAGTATATGGGCAGGCTGAAAGCCGCGAATCTCGACTGGTACAAGGCCTCTTTTCATTTCGATCCCTGGTCGACCGCCAAGCAGTTGCTTGCCTGGCGCGACGAGTTGTTCGAAAACGGCTGGGACGGAAAAAGCGGAAACTCTCCGCGCCTCAAAGCGCTGGCGGCCATTGAGCCGGTCCGGCT
>JAVBSA010000556.1:0-3345 GCA_031556915.1 Victivallis sp. | reverse complement strand
TTTCGGCAAGACGGTTCCCGCCACGCCGAACGGACGCCGCGCGGGCGAACCGATTTCGCACGGCGCCAACCCCTGCATCGGCTTCTGCCGGAGCGGCGCGGCCACAGCGGCGGCGCGGGCGGTCGCCGCCATCCAGCCCGGCTACGGCAACACGGCGCCGCTCCAGCTCGAAATCGATCAGGGCTTCCTGCAATGCCCCGATCCGGCGGGCAAATTGATGGCGCTGTTCGACGGCCATTTCCAGCTGGGCGGAACGCTGATCAACGTCAATATCGTGGACGCGGCCCAACTGAAGGCGGCGCTGGCGGAACCGGAGAAATTTCCGGAACTGATCGTGCGCGTCACCGGATTTTCGGCCTATTTCATGATGCTTTCCCCCGCTTTCCGTAAACTGGTGGTCGACCGGATTATCGAGTCGGCCTAACAATAAAACAGGAATTGTTTATGAGTGCCAAACCGAAATTGAAGATCGCCTTCATCGCCTGCGGAACCATCACCCGCGAACATATCGACGCCTTGAAGGAGATTCCGGAAGCGGAAATCGTGGCCGGATGCGATATCGCACCCGGCGCGCTCGCCCGCTTCCAGGCGCAGACCGGACTCCCGGATTCCGCGCTGTACACCGACTGGCGGAAGATGCTGGCCGAAGTCCGGCCGGACGCCGCCGACGTCTGCCTGCCGAACCATCTCCATTGCCGGGCCGCGCTGGACGCGTTCGACGCCGGGTGCCACGTCTATATGGAGAAACCGATGGCCATGTCCGCCGCCGAATGCGAAACCATGATCGCCGCGGCCCGGAAAGCCGGCCGGAAGCTCGCCGTCGGGTTCCAGCAGGAATATTGCCCCAACACCAAACTTCTCGTCAACGCCCGCGAGGAGGGGTTCTTCGGCGACTTCCGCTACATCCGGGGCCAGCTGCTGCGGCGGCGCGGCATTCCCGGCTACGGCGTGTTCCACCGCCGCGACTGCGGCGGCGGGCCGCTGCTGGACATCGCTGTACATCTGCTGGATGTGATGACCTATGTCATGGACCGGCCGGAAATCGCCCGGGTCTCCGCCGCAATGCCGGGGGGTGAAGGGAAAAAGCCGTGCAATGTCTACTGCGGATTCCCGGACTGGAACGCCGCCGAATACGACGTGGAGGACCTTGCCGCGGTACAGATCTATTTCCGCAACGGCGCCGTGATGCAGCTGGCCACCTCTTACGTCAACCACATCAAAGAGGATTGCGTCTACGACTTCAACATCACCGGAACCGGCGGCGGCGCGCGCTGGGCGTCGGGCCAGGCGCCCGAATTCTACTGCGACCGTTTCGGCGCGATGATGAACATGACTCCGGCCTGGCTGCCTTCGCTGGGGCGGCCGGACATGTTCCGGAACAAGCTGGATAATTTCGTCCGCGCCTGCCGCGAAAATACTCCGCTCCTGCTGCCGGGCGAACAGGGGCTTTATGTTCAAAAAATTCTGGACGCCATTTTCGAGTCGGCCCAAGCCGGCCGGGAAATCATGTTATAACACGGAGAAAGTCAAAATGTTCAATGTCGCTTTGATCGGTTGCTGGCATCCTCACGTCACCCGGTATTACCCGGTGCTTCAAAAACGGCCGGATACGAATTTATCCTGCCTCTGGGACTCCTCGCCGGAGCGGGGCCGGGAGTGGTCGCAAAAACTCGGCGTCCCCTTCGTTCCGGACTACGCGGAACTCCTGAAACGCCCGGATGTGGACGCCGTCTGCATCGTCGCCGAAACCTGTCTTCACAAAGAGCTCATGATCGCGGCGGCCGAAGCGGGCAAGCACATCTTTACCGAGAAGGCCTTCACCTTCACCGTGAAAGAGGCCGAAGAGGTACGCGAAGCGGTGCTCCGGAACCGGGTCACGTTCAGCATCGCGTACATCCGGGCCTGTACGCCGCCGTTCATCCTCGGCAAGACGCTGGCGGACGCGGGGCTGCTGGGCGACCTCAACATGGTCCGCATCCGCAACGGGGTCAACTGGGCCGGCGCGACCGACCTGCCGGAGAACTGGTACGATAAACAAGTCACAGGCGGCGGCGCGTATATCGATCTGTGCATGCACCAGATGTATCTCTTCGACTGGATGCTCGGCGAACCGCTGGATGCAACGGTCAACAGCATCCGTTATTTCGGGCGCGAGGTGGAGGACAACGTCTGTGCGGCGATCCGTTTCCGGAACGGCGCGCTGGGGGTGGCGGAGTCGAGCGCGACGACCTTCTATTCCCCTTACATGTACGAGCTTTACGGAACTTGCGGCAGCTATCTGTTCCGGATCGACCAGCCGGCGGCGGAAATCCACCTGGCCGGGGAGAACCTGGAAACACTCAAAGCAGCGCTTCCCCCCGGAACCGAATATGAAGTCGAAATGATCGGCGGCAAAGCCGACAACGCTTCGGCGGCGACGCTGTTCGGCGCGCGGGCGGTCGTCCGGGTGCGGGTCGCGACACTGCCGCCGTGCGCGGAACCGATCGAACAGTGGCTCGACAGCTGCGTCAAGGGTGCGCCGGCGGCATTCACCATCGACAACGCGGTCCGCCTGGCCCGCCTGACCGAGGGGTGCTGTACCGCGCTCGAATGGAAACGGGTCGTCCGGTTCTGAGAAACCCGGACGGCTAAACGCCTGGCCGCCAAGGTTTATGATAAAGCAGTAAGCCGTGGCCGGGTTGGCCGGACGAAAAGGACGCTTCCGAGGAAAGAATATTGAACATTCGTTGAACGAAACGATTTTCAATGGATTCCGGCTCCGTGTCTATTGACAACAACCCGGATTTTGACAATAATTATAGATAACACGGGAAGTGACGACGATTCTCGATTCCCTCAACCCCAGGAGGTTCGCCATGGAGAGAAAACGAAACATATGCAACGCGTCTTACGTTCCGGCATCCGGCCGTCATTTTACATTGATCGAATTGCTTGTCGTGATTGCGATCATCGCCATCCTCGCGGCGATGCTGCTGCCCGCACTCAGCAAGGCGCGGGAAAACGCGAGAGGCAGCGACTGCCTCAACCGCAAGAAACAGGTCATGCTGGCCCAGGCCCTGTATGCGGACGACAACAACGGCAATATGATTTCATGGATGAACAAGAATTCATTCGCCCGGATTCTCTCCGGCCGCGGAAAGACTTCCGGCACCTACAAATATATCGATCAGACCAAACCCGGCTATGCCGACTGGGTCATGTTCACCTGCGTGTCGCTTCAGGTTCCCCGCGACTTTGCGGCTCCCGACAACACCTTCTCCACCTGGTCGACCAGCGCGGGCAAAGACATCGACACCGCCGGAACCATCGGCATGCCATGGCCTTACACCATCAATACCTACAAAG
>JAVBSA010000070.1:0-9447 GCA_031556915.1 Victivallis sp. | reverse complement strand
CGACGCCGACCTCGAAACCGCCGCCACCGTCGCCGTCACCCTCGAGCGCTATATCGAGTCGAAGAAGCTCGACGGGCTCGCCTATTATTATGAAGCGGAACCCGATTCCATCCTGCGCAAAATCGTCACCAACTTCATCGTAGGCAATTCGCTCCTCACCGCGGCGGGATTTCCGATGTGCGGCGAATTCGACATCAAAACCTGCATCGCCATGCTGATCTTCGACCGCCTCGAAATCGGCGGGTCGTTCGCCGAATTCCACCCGGTCGACTTCGCCCGCGACAGCGTCCTCGTCGGCCACGACGGCCCCCACCATCTCAATATCGCCAACGGCAAACCCGTCATCCGCAGCCTCAAAAAGTATCACGGCAAACCCGGCAAAGGAGCGGGCGTCGAATTCAACATCCAAACCGGCCCCATCACCATGCTCAGCATCGGAGTCAAAGCCGACGGCACATTCAAGTTCGTCATCGCCGAAGGCGAATCCATGGCAGGTCCCATCCCGCCGACCGGGAACACCAACACGCACGGCAAATTCCTGCCCGACGTCAAGACATTCCTGAAACGCTGGGTCGCCGAAGGCCCCACCCACCACTTCGCCCTCGGCATCGGCCACCACGCCGAAACCGTCCGCAAAGTCGCCGAAGCCCTCGGCATCGACGCCGTCATCGTCCGCTAAAGGGGGAGCTTGGGAGGGCGCTTCGCCCCTCCCAAACCCTCCCAGAGCGGCAAGGTGCCGCCGCCGCGACGCGCAAATTTCCTTTCGAAGATGTCGAAAGGAAATTTGCGGGATCATGATGATGGTCAGCGGTAGTTCAGCAGGTAGGTTTGGAGGACTTTTTCTCGGTCTGCCACAGGGGTTGCCCGGTAGAGTTCGACGCATTTATTGAAGAGAACGTCAGCCTCTTTACGCGGGAGGTCGCGTTCTTTCAGGATTTCACGGAAACGGTTGCCCCAGCCGGAGTAAGCCTCTGTCCGCACCGGCTGCCCAGGGGAGAAATAGGAAATCTTAGTACAGACGAAAACCGAATCGGGAAGAAAAAAACGATGTTTCTCCGGCACTTCACCGTTCTGGGTTAAGCCGTTTGTTTTTATCCATATCGGCTCCGAGTCGCCGGGGTTGCCGGTATACTTCGCGTACTGTCGGAAAAACATCCCGAGATCCTCCCCGTAGCCGATGGCGAAGGGCTCGTAGGAAATTCCGTTTCGATTGGCGTATTCCGCCAGGGCGGGCAGCGCTTCCTCCCCCCCCTGTTCATCGCCAAATTGCCAGAGCCGTTCTTCAAGGGGGACGCCGGAATTCAGAAGCAGCAGAATCATCTCCCGGCTTCCTCTTTGAAGCGCGTATTCGATCGGCGTATGCCGGATCAGGCAAGTTGTCCGGTAATCGAGCGGAATGCCGAGCGAAATCAGGTATTTCATCATTTCCAGGCCCGTGGCATCGCTGCGCGAAGCGCCGGAACAGGCGGCAAGGCCGTCGCTTTCTTTGACCTTCAGCCCTTTCTCCACCATATGACGCAGCATTTCAACGCTTTTCCCGCGTTTCATGAATTCGGAGAGGAATGAAGTCGGTGGATATGTCCGCCGGGTGGCAGGATCCGGCACCGCTCCCGCCGCCAGCAGCGCGTCATACAACACCTTGTCGTTGTTGAGGGCGGCGTGAAAGAGAGGACTGCCCTCCATCTCAAATTCCCCGGCGGCGCAGAAGATATCCCGCATCGCCATGGGATCGGCTTTCTTCGCTTCCAGCAACTGAAGCGCACAATCCGTCCGTTTCATCGCCGCCGCCAGCAGCAACAGCAGATCGCCGTTGCGGGTCGATTCCGGAGAAACCGGCTTATCCTGAAAGAAGGCGATCACGCCGGGATCACTCCAGATACTCTCCGGCTCAGGCAGAATCGCCCTTTCCGACGGTTGAAAATAACCTTGCCCCCGCTCTGAAACGCCGCTGCCGTTTTCAAGCAGAAATGAAATTCTTCTGATCCGCTTCGCCAGCATGAAAGGGATCAGAACTTCTTTCTGCCCGGCGGAAAACGGGATGCAAAACCGGATCCCATTTTCCCCCGGCAATACTCCCTCTAAACGATAATGCTTGCCATTCCTGGCGGCATAATCCTTATGTTGAAACCGGACGAGATCATGCCCCTCATTTTTTTCGAACATGAAATAATTGATCTCGGCTTCGGCTCCCGTCGCCAGCAGCAGGAAAACGATACCGGCGAGGAGTTTTTTCATTTGCGGTACTCCACTTTCTTGCCGATGGAGTTGAGATAACCGCATACTTCGGGCAGGTCGAAGTAGCGGAGCATTCCGCGCGGCGCGAAGGATTCGAGCTCACGATACAGCCCGTTGCGCACCAGTGCTTTCATCGAGGCTGGCGCGTCTTCGAGCGTCAGCGAATCCCAGAGTTCCGGCGCCGCGGCACAGGCGAAGAGCGTGAAGACGCTCGAGAGGCCGCGACCGATCACTTCGACACGAGTGTAACCGTTTTCGCGCAACAACTTGAGTGCCGCGAGGACATCGCGGGCGCGGCCGGAGAAAAGCGGCAGGTTCAGCATCACCCCGGCGGCGTTGTAGAAGAACTCGGTTCCGTAGGGCGAATAGAAGTCGCCATCGCGGTCGGAGGTCAGAGCAAAGCTCTTGCCGAAGCCGCGCACGTCGAGAGCGAAGATCCTGCCGGACTTGGAGTTAAGCTCTGTCAGCTCCGACTCCGCGTCGCGCCCGGCGACGAGCAGTGTCGCCGTTTCCCCGGCGGGGACGAGATTGAGGTCCCTGCCGTCGAGGGTATGCAAAAAGGCGAGAATTCCGGGTTCGCTGCGGAGTCCGTAGATCGAAACCTTCTTATCCCCGGCCCTGCCGTTGCGCAGCACCTTGTAATCGGGCGCGGCGGCGGGGGCTTCGAGGTTGAGATCGTAGCGGATGAATTCCGGAACCGGCAGCGTTTCGTAAGGGGCGTCGCACCGTTCCGCCAGCATTTGGGGAACCCTCCGCCCCTCGGGGCGGGCGAGGAGTTCGGGGCCGGGCGCGAGTTCACCCACTTCCTGCTGTCGGAAGAAGCGGTACATCGCCTTGCGATTCCCTGCGGTATAGCCGTGGTCGCCCTCTTCGATATCGAAGGCAAACTTCTCTTTTGCGCCGAGAAGCTCATAAATCCGCCCGGCTTCGCGCACCGCTTCAGCGGTGCCGCGCGGATCGAAGAAGTCGTTGCTTTTGCCCAGCACGATACAACGTTCGGGAGCGCGGGCGATCAGGAAATCGCTCATTTCGAATCCGGCCGCGGCCAGGCCCGGAATCACCTGTTCCGCATCTACCGGGAGTTCATTGTCGAAGTTGTGGTAAAAACTTGTGATGTAGCAGGCCGGAGCCGCCATTTTGAGCCGGTCGTCGAGCGCCCAGAGATAGGTGCTCAAGGTTCCGCCGCCGGAGTTCCCGGTGACGCCGAGGCAATTGGAATCCACTTCGGGCAGGCTTTCGAGGAGGTCGAGCCCGCGCATGGCGTCCCACACCCGCCAGCGGCCGAAATGGTCGCCGAAGAGGGCGAGCATTTTGCCGATCTGATTGTGTGCCCCGCAGAGGTTTTGATCCAGCTCCGTGCCGAACTGGAAGCGTTCCCCCTGCCCGATGGGGTCGATCAGCAGGACCACGCATCCGCTCCCGGCGAGCGACCGGGCGAAGGTGTGGTAGGGAACGGCCAGTTTCGCCTCGGTGGCGTGCCCGCAGAGCCCGATGACGCCGGGGAGTTTCCCTTCGATTTTCGCAGGGCGGAACAAAGAGGCGGAAACGGGAAAGTCCGGGAGGGAATCGAACAGGACGGCTTCGGTGATGACGCCATCCGCCTCGGCTTTCGCCGTGACGCGGAAGTTGAGCGGCGTGCGTTCCGGCCAGGTTCCGAAAGCGGCGCGAACCGTCGCTTTGGCCCAATCGGCGTAAGCGCGGGCGTCTTCGGGCGTATCGATTGCGGCGAGTCGTTTTTGGCGTTCTTCGCGCACTTTGCGGAAGGCGTTTTCGTAGTAATTCTGAAGCATGTCGCTGTAAACGGGCGGACGGATCATGATGCGTAACTCCTTCTATGTTAGGATTTGTCAAGTCGCGTGGTGTTATTTTTCGCGTTTTTTCCTGATCTTCTTCATTTGAAAGCATGCCTCCCTTGCCGGCCTCCGTAAAAAGAATCCCGAACAAATGGAGAAAAAGTTGAATAACCTGTTTATGAAAAGTAAATTACGATTATCAAAATCAGCATTTTACAAGGAACCCAACAGGCTATCAGATGAAGATACAGCAAAGTCGTGAAGAAATCAACTCGAATGGCGGAAATATTTTGACAGGAGCTTTTTTTTCAGCTCAAGATTCAGAAAAAACACATGTTTTGAGAATATTCCCCATTCCAAAATCTTATTTTTTTGATATAATTAGTATAGAAAAGGTGGTTGAAAACGCAGAAATGCAGACAAGTTCCCGTGGGCCGCTTCACAACACATTAATAAGGAAAAGAATTATGGACAACAGACACAGCATTTCGCAACTTCGTCATGCCGCTCCAAATTACGGAAAAAAATTCTTCACATTGATAGAGCTCCTTGTCGTAATTGCCATCATTGCGATTCTGGCCTCGATGCTGCTGCCGGCACTGAACAAGGCGCGCAACCGGGCGAAAACAATCTCCTGCGTGAACAATCTCAAGCAGATCGGCACCGGCCTGACCTCCTATGTCGGAGATTTCAAGGGAAACATGCCGGTTCAGCAGAACTTCTACATTCCGACCGCGGCGCCTTACGAATGCCACTGGATCACCAAAGATAAATATTTTGTCGGAATTGGAGCAATCGTCGGAGCCGGCTATCTGGGAAAAGGCAGCAGTAACGTCAACGACATCAACGGAGCAAACCGCCCCGCCGTTCTTCGTTGCCAGATGATGAGCGACTCGATACGCGGCGGCACCTGGGAGGCGAAAGCCAACATGTGTGATTATTATTACTACCGCGACAATTACGGCTCGACCGCTTATTATTCTTACAATGATCCCATGGCGCCGCAGATGTGCAAAGCCGCCGCCGGATTTACCCGGAGCTACGATAAGCTTCCCGGTTCGATGACGATGGTGACTTGCGGCGCGCTCTATTACAGCTTCGACAACCTGGACGGTCTCCATTCCGGCGGACTCCCGGCGCTGCATATCGCCGGCAATGTCAAGAACCATATGTTTTCCGAATTCAACTCCAGCGCGTCGGATCTGGTGGGACGCGCGCGAAACGCCCTGATGAAATTGGATGGACGGCAATGAACGCCGGCCCTCAAAATAAAAAAAAGGATTTAAAGATGAATGAGCAACTACAAAAAATTTTGCGCGGACGCCTCACGCCCTGTCCACGGGAAATTCAATTCTTTGACGGAGAATTTGCACGGCTGAACCATGTGAAATTTTTGCTGCGCGGTCCGGAGAAAGCGGCGGGTCATATTGCGGAAAATGCATTCAAAGAGTGGTGGAACATTACACCCGAACTCTCCCTGCTGCCGGAAAATTCCCAGGTTCGTCCGGACGGATATCATCTGAAAACAAGCGAACGGCAAATTGAAATCGAATATGCCGACTTGAACGGTTTGCGCAACGCCCTCAGAACCCTCCGCCAGATCGCAGAGCCCGAACGCGGCCGGACGATCAGCGGATATCTGGTTCCGCAGATGCAAATCAAGGATTATCCGGCAGCTTCGTTCCGCGGCATTCATCTCTGCCTCTTCCCGGAAACCGAGATGATCGAAGTGGAAAAAATGATCCGCCTGGCCGCTTATTTCAAATTGAATTATGTGATTCTGGAATCCTTCGGCGTCTATCCGTTTGAATGCGAACCGGATTTTTGCTGGCCCGACACCCGTTTCAGCCGGGACGACTTCCGCCGTCTGGTTCAATTGGGAAAAACCTTGGGAGTCACACTTTGTCCGGCTCTCAATCTGGTCGGTCACGCGCCGTGGGCGCTGGGCAGCAAAAGTGGAAAGTTCGCCGTGCTGAACTTTCATCCGGAATATGCGCCGTTATACGAACCGGACGGATGGTGCTGGTGCTTTTCCAATCCGGAAACCCGTAAAATTCTCGCCCGGTTCATCAACGAACTCTGTGACGTATTTGACAACCCGCCCTATTTTCACGTCGGCTGCGATGAAGCGGAGTCCATGGCGTGCTGTTCGGTCTGTGCTCAAAGCGAAACCTATCGGCTCCTGCGCGACCATCTGCTCGCATTTCACGATCAATTGTCCAAACGCAATGTCCGGATGATGCTGTGGCACGATATGCTTGTGGCGCGCGAAGATCCCCGCTGGGCCGGGTTCATGGCTTCCGGGCTGGCCTGCCACGGAACGGCGGAACTTTACAAAGAGCTGCCGCGTGATATCGTAATCTGCGATTGGGAATACGAGCGCGTCATTCCGGAAGACCGTGATTTCAGGGTTGCCCAGTTTTTCTCGCAGAACGGTTTCGATGCTCTCCTTTGCTCCTGGCGCGATGTGCCGGTGACGGTTCGCATGGGGAAATCGGTCCGGCTCAACCATTTTTTCGGAATGCTCGGCACAACCTGGATGCAGGCATTCGGCCGTGGATTGCAGGAGATCTTTCATCCGCTGGCGCACGCCTGCTGGAACCCGGATTTTGATTTCAGCCAGAATATCGATAATATGCCGGTGTTCAACATGCATCTCAGGGATATCGACCTGGATGCGAAAATTCGCTCTTATGAACATTTCGGGCGAATCAATCATTACCAGCGTCCGCCGGATAACACGTACTCAAGGAAAGAATGAACTTCACTGATATTTTCTCTATGGCATTGCTCTTGATCGTACTGATGGATCCCCTGGGCAATCTGCCGGTTTTTGTTTCCATGCTCAGACACAAAACGGAAGAGGAATACCGCCGCATCGTGCTTCGCGAGTCGGTTTTTGCCTTTCTCTGCATGGTCGGGGCAGTTCTGCTGGGCGGGATGATTATGCGGCAGCTGCATATTACCGGCGCCCGCCTGGGACTGGCCGGCGGATTGATTTTGCTCTTGATCGGCATCGGCATGGTATTTTCCACTTTCAAACCGCCAGCGGATGACGAGGCTGTCAAAGACCCTTATATCGTGCCGCTGGCGGTGCCGCTGATTTGCGGTCCGGGATTGGTTGCGGTACTAATTACGCTGCGGGATTCGCCGGTGACGATTGTCATTGCGTTGACGGTCGCCTGGTCCTGTCAGATGCTGATTTTGCTCTGCGGCAAAAAAATCGCCCGGTTCCTGGGAAGCAAGCCCCTCGATGCGCTGGAGTCGCTGATGGGGCTGCTGCTGACCGGAATTTCCATCGGCATGATTCTTGACAACATTAAATTGGAATTCTCATAATGAAAAAAGTTTGGTTCATCGGGGGCGTCTTAACCATGGTGCTATTCTCCGTTTCGGCGGTGGAGTTCTTCTCTTCCGGAAACAAGCTCCGCATTCACGAAGGCGCGAAACGTCGGCAGCGCCTGGTTTTCGTGCCGGAGACGCCGGGCGCCGAAACCGGTAAATGGCGCATTTCATGGGAGAACGGGGATAAAATCGCGGAACTTCTGCTGGGTTCACCGATCAAGCTTCCGCCGTTTGAGAAAAAATTGCGCATTGAAATGGAACTGGAATGCCCCCCCGGCACAACATTGCTCGCCGCCGATCTGCGGCTGAACGATTCCACCGGCGAAGTCTGCGTGTTCAACAGCAATCGCGCCAACCGGAACACCGGCGCAATCACCGCGGTATGGGAAATTACTCCCGGTCAGAAGGTCAATGCATCCTGGGGTAAAAACGTCAATAAACAACTTGATTTGCCGGCGACCGTCGCCAACTTCGCATTTCTGTTGCAATCCCCCCGGGGCGACGTGGCGGTCAGCGCATTGCGCTTTCTCCCGGATCCTCAAAATAATTGGAAGGTTTCCCGATGAAAAAAATATTCCTCTTTTGCGCTGCCTGGTTTGCCGTAGCCGCCTATGGACTCCCGGTCGACTTGTTGCACCTTGAATTCAATCGCACCCCGGTGGAAAAATTCAATATCACCGGAAATCCGGTGGAAATCCGTCGCACTGCCGATGGCTGGCTCCTGAATTTTGCGAAAATCGGCCGCACCGAGTCGCTGCCGCTGCCGCACAGCTATTGGAAACGCACCCGTCCATTGGCCCTCGTGTTCCGCGCACGGGCATTGCAAGGCCGCGCCTTCGTCAGGCCGGTCATGATAGACGGCAACGGCGGCTGGCTCACACTCGCCGGCCAGTGGATCGGACCGGATTCCGGCCGGATCGAATTTTCGCTCGACGATATGGCGCAGGGTAATGGCCGCACCCGCCTGATGGCGCTTCAGATCGATCCGGAAACTCCCGGCACGGAACTGTTGCTGGAGCGGGTCGACGTCACTTTCGACCGCCCGGAATCCGAGGCGATCCAGATCGCACCGGACACCGGCGGCGGCATGTTGCCGCTCTTTGACGGCACCCCCCGGTTCATTCTCCGCAACGCGACGGCGCGGCCTGTCAAACGCGATGCGAAGTTCACCTTCACCGGACTCGACGGTTCGGCGTACACCGTGAAAAAAAATGTCGATCTGCCGCCTTACGGAGAAATCCGGTTCACGCCGGAGAATCCGCCGCCGCACTCCGGCGTCTGGTACGGGAAACCGGAAGCAGACGGACAACGCGTCATGTTCGCCTGCGTGCCGGAAAACGGCCTGGCCGAACCGGCGAATCCGGAGTTCGAGTTCGCCATTGACAACCACTGGATCAATCCCGCCGTCGTCGAAGCAATGCGTTATTTGGGAATCCGGGCAATCCGCACCATCGTCGGCTGGGAGCGTATTCAACCGAACTCGGGTTCCGACTGGAATTTCCCGGTATTCGACGACCGCCTGGAGGCGCTGGAGAAGGCTGGAATCAAGATGCGTGAAACCTTGGTCTTCACCCCCAAATGGGCGGCGACGGACAACCCGAAAAAACTTCCTTTCCCCCGCAACCGCAAGCCGAAAATGGAAGCGTGGGAAAATTATGTGCGCGCCATGGTGGCGCGCTACGGCGATCGCGTCGAATATTTTGAAATCTGGAACGAACCCGACCTGAGCGGCTTCGTCGATTTTCCGGTGGAGGATTACATCGAGCTCTGCCGGACGGCGCGCAAAATCGCCCGGAAAGTCAATCCGCGACTCAAAATCGCCAGCGGCGGATTCGCCACGCTCAATCCGAGTCTCTGGGGCGGCACTCCCGGGAAATTTCACGAGAAGGTGTTGCGCGACGCCGCCGACACCTTCGACATCCACAGCTATCACGAGCACGGCTATTTCCCCCATTATCAGCGGATGGTGGATACGCAGTTCCTGCCGCTGCGCCGACGCTGCGGCATCACCCAGCCGTGGCTTGCAAGCGAAACCGCAATCCATTCCGCCAAGGGAACCGATGCGGAACAGGCC
>JAVBSA010000128.1:0-6667 GCA_031556915.1 Victivallis sp. | reverse complement strand
ATCACCGTCCCGATATCCCGTCCTTCCATCACAATCAAAGCTTCACCGGCGAATCCGCGCTGGACGGAGAGCAGATAAGCCCGGACCGCCGGCAGCGTCGCCACCCGGCTCGCTGCGTTCGCGACCTCCGCCGAACGCAACGCCTCCCCCGGAATTGCGTCGTTCAATTTCAAAACAAAATCGCCATTTTCGGCGGGAACGTATTCAATCTTCAGCGTGTTCAGAAATTCCCGGTCCAGAGTACCGGGGTCCCGGCCAGCCCGGATTCCGGCGAGCGCCACCGCCCGGTAGAGGTTTCCCGTATTGATATAAGCAATATGCAGCGTTTCGGCGATCTTGCGCGCCACCGTGCTTTTGCCCGAAGCCGCCGGGCCGTCGATTGCAATGACGTTGCTCATAAATTCCTCCCATTACCTTGTCCAATACCTACCTAAATAAGCATTGAAACTCTTTTCGCGTGAAAAAAGTTTCCCTGACCTCTTCGGAATCGTCCGGAAAATGTTTCCGCGTTCCGCAAAAACATTTTCCTTCATTCCCGGAACCCCGTTCTCAGTTTCCGCTGCGGCTGCGCAGTCTTCCGCTTTTGAGGAATCCTTCATAATGTCTCATAGTCAGGTGCGATTCGAGCTGACTCATCGTGTCGAGCACCACCCCCACCATAATCAGCAGCGAAGTGCCGCCGAAGAATTGGGCCACCATGAACGGAATCTTGAAGCCGTTGTAAAGCGTCATCGGGAACATCGCCAGGATCAGCAGGAGCACCGCTCCGCCCGTGGTCACCCGCGTCATAACGGTATCGAGATAATCCGCCGTCGGCTGCCCCGGGCTGATGCCCGGAATGAACGCGCCCTCTTTTTTGAGGTTGTCCGCGATCTGAATCGGGTTGAACTGGTTTGCCACCCAGAAGAAGCAGAATGCGAGAATCAGCACCGCGTAGGTGATGAAGTAACCCATCCCGTCCATATGGAAGGAGGCTGCGAGCCGCGGCCATATGCTGTGCGCGTCCGGCCGGTTGGCCAGGTAGTTGAACAGATAGGTCGGCAGCATCAGGATCGCACCGGCGAAAATGATCGGCATCACGTTGGCGAAGTTGACCTTGAGCGGCAGGTAAGTCGAGCCGCCGGCCATCTGTTTGCCGACCGTCTTGCGGATCATCTGGATCGGCACGCGCCGATACCCCTGCGACAGCATGATCGTCATGGCCGTAACGGCGCAGAAGATCACCAGCAGGATCAGCAGCTGAACCCATTTGAAGGTGGTTCCGTCCGGAGTCTGGCCGGCACGCGTCATCTGGAACAATTCCATGATGGCCTGCGGCAGGCGCGAAATGATGTTGATGGTGATGATGAGCGAGACGCCGTTGCCGATGCCCCGTTCCGTCACCTGTTCACCCAGCCAGGTGAAGACCATCGTCGTCGCGGTCAGCACCAGAATGGTCATCAGGATAAAGACCTCGGGCCGCCCGAGAAAGAGCGGCTGCCCCGGATCGGGCAGGCCGATCTTGGCCGGATGAACCATCGCCATCGCCACCATGCCGCCCTGGATCACGCAGACCACGAGCGTCAGGTAGCGGGTGTACTGGGTCAGCTTCTGCTGCCCGGCGGCGCCTTCGCGCTTGAGTTTCTCTAGTGCGGGAAGCACGGGGAGAAGGAGCTGAAGGATAATCGACGCCGTAATGTACGGCATGATCCCCAAAGCTCCCAGGGCGAAGTGTTCAATTGCGCCGCCCGAAAAGAGATCGAGCATCCCCATCAAGCCGCCGGCATTGCCGCTGTTGGCATTTTTAAGCTCGTTGAAAAACTCACCGAGCGCCGCCGGGTCAACCCCGGGACACGGAACACTGCTCGCAAAACGCACCAGCACAATAATCAGCGCCGTGAACATCAGGCGGTTGCGCAGATCCTTTACCTTCCAGGTATTCAAAAATGCCTTAAACATCGTATGCCGTTAGCTCCCGGGAATGTTATTCGACCACTTCGACTTTGCCGCCGGCCGCTTCGATCTTGGCCTGGGCCGCCGCGGAGAATTTCTCCGCCTTGACGGTCAGCGCCTTGGTGATCTCGCCGTTGGCAAGGATTTTGATCATCATCTTCTTCTTGCCGAGAAGATTCTTGGCACGGAGCGATTCCTCGCTCACCACGTCGCCGGCGCTGAAATTCTCTTCGAGAATATTCAGGTTCACCAGCGCGTATTCGATATGATCCGGGCTGTTGAAGCCGCGCTTCGGCAGACGGCGGAACAGCGGAATCTGGCCGCCTTCGAAGAAGGGGCGGATCGACGAGCCGGTACGGGACTTCTGCCCCTTTTCACCCCGGCCGGCAGTCTTGCCGAGACCGGAGCTGTCACCGCGCCCGACCCGTTTCCGCGGCTTGCGCGAACCGGGAGTCGGACTGAGTTCATGCAGTTTCATATTTCAAGATTCCCGTTTAATGGATTAGTTGTTTTCCGCCGGAGCGGCGACCTGGGCGGCCTGCGGCATCGGAATGCCGCGCTTCGCAAAGACGTCCTCACGGGTCGTCAGCTGCGAAATAGCCTTGAAGGTCGCTTTCGCCACGTTGGACGAGTTGGAGGCGCCGAGCGACTTCGCCAGCACGTCTTTGACGCCGGCAAGCTCGAGAATCGAACGCACCGCGCCGCCGGCGATCAAACCGGTACCCGCGGAGGCCGGGCGGAGCAGCACGCGCGCTCCGCCGAACTTGACTTCGATCTCGTGCGGCAGGGTCTGGCCGTTCATCGGAACCTTCACCAGACTCCGGCGGGCAGCCTCGCCACCCTTGCGGATCGCATCGGCAACTTCATTCGCACGGCCGTAGCCGTAGCCGACGCGGCCGTTGCGGTCGCCGACCACAACCAGGGCGCCGAAGCTGAAGTTCTTGCCGCCTTTGGTCACTTTGGCGCTGCGGTTGATCGAAATGACGCTCTCGTCAAATTCGCTCTGCTGCACCTCGTTGAAATTTTCACGTTTCGCCATATGAGAACCTTCTTCCTAGAACTTGAGTCCGTTTTCGCGGGCGGTCTCGGCGATCGCCTTCATCCGGCCGTGGTAGTTATACCCGGAACGGTCGAAGACAACCTCGGTCACCTTGGCGGCCTTGGCCGCTTCCGCTGCGAGTTTTCCCAGAAGAACTGCACCGGCCATATTCGGCTTGGCGTTCTCGGCCTTGAACTTCGGGTCGAGGCTCGAAGTTACCGCAAGCGTCACACCGTTCACATCATCGACAAACTGGCAATAGATGTGGTTGGAGGTGATGCTGACGCAGAATCTCGGACGCTCCGCGGTCCCCGAAACCTTCTTCCGAATCCGGAGGTGGCGGCGCGTACGAAGCTGTTTTCTATTCAAAACTGCCATTTTTATTGCTCCTTATCCGGGGATTAACCCACGGATTTTCCTTCCTTGAGGATAATACGCTCATCCACGTAACGGATGCCTTTGCCCTTGTAGGGTTCGGGCGGACGGAAACGGCGGATCTGGGCGGCGGCTTCGCCAACCATCTGCTTGTCGCAGCCGGAAACCAGAATCTTGGCGCCGTCGAGAACAACGGTGACGCCTTCCGGAACCACATACTCGATCGTATGCGAGAATCCGATGTTGAGCACCAGCGTCTTGCCGTTCAGCTGCGCCTTGTAACCGACGCCGACGATCTGAAGCTCCTTCTTGAAGCCGGCCGACACGCCGATTACCATGTTGTTGATGAGGCTGCGGGTCAAACCCTGCATCGCGCTCGCCTTGCGGTCTTCGGAGGCCATCGAGACCAGGACCATATTGTCCTTGACCTCGACCGCCACAAACGGCGGAAGCGGCATCGAGAGCTTGGATTTGCCCTCCACCGTCACGCCGGCAGCGTCGACGGCGACCTTCACTCCGGAAGGAATCGCAATCGCTTTGTTGCCAATTCGAGACATATTGTTATTTCCTGTTTCTCTTAAGTGTTACCAGACGTAGCAGATGATTTCACCGCCGACGTTCGTCTTCACGGCTTCGCGGCCGGAAATGACGCCCGACGGAGTGGTGAGAATCACCGTGCCGAGACCGTTGCGGACGCGCGGAATCTCGCCGCTGCCGCAATGCACGCGGCAGGAGGGCTTGCTCACGCGTTCGATACCCTCGATCACCGGCTTGCCGCCGGCGTACTTGAGTTCGATGCTCAGCGTCTTCTTGACGCCGTCTTCGCTCACGGCGAAATCGGCGATGTAGCCTTCGCTCTTCAGAACCTTGGCGATCGCCGCCTTCATGATGGAGCCCGGCATCGCGACATTCTTCAAGCCGGCGGCACCCGCGTTGCGGATCCGGGTCAGCATATCGGCAATGGGATCTTGCATACTCATAATCTATATCTCCCTTACCAGCTGGCCTTGGTGACGCCCGGAATCTGCCCCTTCGAGGCCAATTCACGGAAGCAGATACGGCAGAGCTGGAATTTGCCGATGTAAGCGCGGGGACGGCCACACGCCTTGCAGCGCGTATAGTTCCGCACCGGGAACTTGTTCCCGCGTTCGGCTTTCACAATTAAACTAAGTTTTGCCATGTTCGCAAATCCTTCCTTTATTCCTCGAACGGGACTTCCATAAGTTTCAGCAGTTCGCGGCCGGCTTTGTCATCTTCCGCCGTGGTGACGAAGGTGAGGTTCACGCCGAGCGGGTACTTCAGCTTGTCCGCGTCGACTTCAGTGAAGACCGACAAATCGGAAATGCCGAGGTTGTAGTTGCCGACGCCGTCAAAACCGGTCTTCGGGATTCCGCGGAAGTCACGCACACGCGGCATCGCGTTGTGAACGAAACGGTCGAGGAATTCGTACATCCGCTTGCCGCGGAGCGTCACCATGACGCCGACCGGCATGCCGATGCGCAATTTGAAGTTCGAAACGTTCTTGCGCGCCTTGGTGATAACCGCCTTCTGGCCGGTCATCGCCGTGATGTGCTTCTGCGCTTCGGTGAAAGCGTCGCGTTCCGAATTGGAGCCGATGCCGGTCGAAATGACGATCTTTTCGAGCTTCGGAATCTGCATCACATTCTTGAGGGCGAGACGGTTCATCAGTTCCGGACGAACAACCTCGTTGTATTTTTTCTTCATATCAGGCATAATTCACTCACTCCGACTTATCCGCGGCAACGGGATTGACGTTGGAGACATGCACCGAAACCGAACGCTCGATCATGCCGCCGTTCGGGTTGAGCTTGCTCTTCTTCACGGTCCGCTTGCCGAGTCCGCGATCTTTTTCGGCCGTGAAATTAAGAACCACACGGTCCTTCTTGGGGAGAATCACCGCGATGGTCGCCTCTTCGCCCTTGAAGTTGCCGGAGTTCACCACAACCTTGTCGCCTTTTTTGACGTGGTATTTTTTCATTACAACACCTCCGGCGCGAGCGAGATGATCTTCATGAAATCTTTATCCCGCAGTTCGCGCGCCACCGGCCCGAAAATACGGGTGCCGACGGGGTTTTTGTCCTTGTCGATGAGCACGGCGGCGTTCTTATCGAACTTGAGGTAGCTGCCGTCCACGCGGCGGATCTTCGCCGCGGTGCGGACCACAACCGCCTTGACCACCTGGCCCTTTTTCACCGAACCGTCCGGCAAAGCTTCCTGAACCGCACCGGTGATGATGTCACCGACGCGGGCCACTTTCCGGGACTGCCCCAGAACGGCCATGGTCAGAATCGACTTCGCGCCGGAATTGTCGGCGACCTCCAGTACTGACTGCATCTGAATCATTGCATCTTCTCCTGAAGGTTAGTCCTGCTGCTCCTGACGGCTGATGATTTCCAGCAGCCGCCAGCACTTGTTCTTGCTCAACGGGCGGGTTTCGGCGATCCGTACGGTGTCGCCCTTGCGCGCTTCGTTGTTCTCATCGTGCGCGGTGAACTTCTTGCTCACCTTCACGATCTTCTTATACAGCGGGTGCGGCGTGCGGCGGTCCACCTTGACCACGATGGTCTTGTCCTGGAGGTCGCTCACAACCACGCCTACGCGCTCTTTCCGGTTGCCCCGGATTTCAGTTGTTTCAGTCATTCTTGGTTACTCCGCTTTCGCCGCACGGGCGGTCTGTTCGGTGTAAATGCGCGCGATGTCGCGACGAATCGCCCGGATCCGGGCGGTCTTCTCCAGCTGTCCGGTGCGGGACTGGATCTTGAGGTTCAGCTTCTCCCGCTGCAGATCGGCGACTTTCGTCACGAGTTCGGCATCGGAGAGCCCACGGATTTCATTGGTTTTCATCTTTTACCTCAGTTTCCCCGCGCCAGGAACTTACAGCGCAGGCAAAGCTTGTTCGCCGCGCGGCTCATCGCCTCTTTGGCAACCACTTCGCTGCAACCGGAAATTTCAAACAGAACCCGGCCCGGCTTCACCGGAGCGACCCAGCCTTCCACCGCGCCTTTTCCCTTACCCATACGGACTTCGAGAGGCTTCTTGGTGAAAGAACGGAACGGGAACATACGAATCCAGACCTGGCCGCGACGCTTCAAATGGCGGGTAATCGCAACACGGGCGGCTTCAATCTGGTTATTGGTAACGAATCCGCGGCTCAGAGACTGCAGAGCGTAATCACCGAAGTCCACCTTATTATTTGTGGTGGCCAATCCGGCGTTACTTCCGCGCTGAACCTTTCTGTACTTTACCCTTTTTGGCATTAACGGCATAATCTTGTTCCTCAATAGAGTCTTTGTGACAAAT
>JAVBSA010000200.1:0-4408 GCA_031556915.1 Victivallis sp. | reverse complement strand
AATGGTCGGTCGCGTTCCGGTTTGAGCCCTATGAAGACTAACAAAGGAGATGACGCCATGTTGAAAAGAAACTTCACGCTGATCGAGTTGTTGGTGGTGATCGCCATCATCGCAATCCTGGCCGCCATGCTGCTGCCGGCGCTGAACCAGGCGCGGGACAAGGCCCGGGCCACCAGCTGTTTGAACAACCTCAAGCAGTGCGGAACCCAGGTTCAGCTCTATGCCGGTTCCAACCGGGGAATATTCCTGATCTGGGATGAAAGCAAAAATAACACCTGGGCCGATTTCGTCGCCGAGATGGCTCCGAATCCGGACGACGGGAGGACGTCGCCGCTGATGAAATCTCTCGTTTGTCCTTCGAAGCCGCTGCCGGATTGGGACGGCACCTATGCCGCGATGCGTTGGCATACCTACGGCTCCTGGAGCTTGTCGCCCTACCTCGCCGAATCCTGGTGGTATGAGAGAAACGGCCAACAGGTTCTGGGTTACCTCATGGATAAGATTCGTCGGCCCAGTTTGGTTCCCGCGCTGGCGGACACCTTGAATAATGAGGATAAGCAGAGTTTCTTCTACCATCACAGCGATTCCTCCTATGGGGATACCCCGTTTGCGGCCACGACTGGCCCGATGGTCAGCTTCCGTCACGGGAAACGGGCCAACGCCTGGTTTACGGACGGGCATGCGGCCGGGAATCTTACCGGGGAATTCAGGGATAGGATGCGTGACGGTTTGACCGGCAGGTCGACTTTGACAATCAGAGGTTTCGGGGCGGACTATTCAACTCCCTTCATTCTGTAAGAAAGATGGAATTTTTGATGATGAGCAAACTGTTATGCCTGCTTGCAATTTTGGCTGCCGTCCTCTCTCTGGGGGCGGCACCGGCTCCGACGATCGTCCTGGAGCCGGACGCGATTCCGGCGGAGCGGACCGCAGCGGCGGAATTGCAGACCTTCCTTGAACGGATTTACGGTGAAAAGCCGCCGGTCGCGGGACAGGCCGCCTCCGGCCCGGCGATTTACGTCGGCCAGTCGGCGGAGGCGGCGCGGGCGCTCGGCGTCGCCGACTGGAAGCAGTTGAAGCCCGACGAAATCATCCTCAAAACAGTCGGCGACCGCCTCTATCTCGCGGGCGACCGGCCGCGCGGATCGCTTTATGCGGTCTATGAGTTGCTCGAGCGCGAATACGGCGTCCGCTTCTGGGGGCCGGATGCGACGCAGCTGCCGGAAGCGCCTCCGCCGGGGTTGCCCAATGTCGATATCCGATACGCGCCGCCATTTGAAGTGCGCGCCATCGGCAGTATCTTGACACGCAAAGATTTCCGGTATGCGGCGCGACTGCGCCACAACGGCCAGAGCGCGTTTATCCCGGAGGAATGGGGCAACCTGGTCCTGTTGCTCGGCAATGTGCATTCCTTCTCGGATTACGAGGAGAATGCACTCGTTCCGCGCGACTCCGGTTTCCAAAGGCATCCCGAATGGTTTTCGGAGCGCGGCGGCAAACGGGTGCCGTACGGGCAGCTGTGCCTGACCAATCCCCAATTGCGCCGCGAGCTTTGCCGCCGGGTATTGGAGAAGCTCTCCGCCGCGCCGGGAACCCGTTATATCTCCGTGTCGCAGAACGACAACGACGACTTCTGCCAGTGCCGGCAATGTGACGCGTTCGTCAAGAAACACGGCAACCAATCCGATTTGCTGCTGGACATGGTCAACGAGGTCGCCGCCGCGGTCGCGAAGAAATTCCCGGATACGCTGGTCGAAACGCTCGCTTACCGCTATACGCGGACTCCGCCCCGGAAGGTGAAGGCTGCGCCGAATGTGTTGATCCGGTATTGCACGTTTGAAAATGACGGGTTCCGGCCGCTGACTTCGAAAGGGAACCAGCCGTTTTACCGGGATCTCGTTGCGTGGAGCAAAATTACGAAGCAGCTGATGATCTGGAATTATATTGCGAACTTTAAAAAATTCTATCTGCCGACCCCGAATTGGCGGACGCTCGGGCCGGATTTGAAGACATTCCGCTCGTTCGGAGTCATCTCTGTTTACGAACAGAGCGCTTCGAGCGGCGGCGGTTCCGTGTCTGATCTCCCGGAATTGCGCAACTATCTGACCATGAAATTATTGTGGAATCCCAACCTCGATCCGGATGTATTGATCGAGGAGTTCCTGGCCGGCTACTACGGGCCGGGAGCCGACGCGGTGCGCTTTTACCTGAAACAGATGAACGCCGCCGTCGACCGGAATCCCGGGGTGAGAGGCTCGGGGTCTCTTTCAACCACAGCCGCCTGGCTCGACGAAAAAACGCTGCTGGATACATGGCAGGTGATGGAGGCGGCGGCGCGGAGTTTTCGTTCCGATCCGGTGTACGGCCCGCGGCTGGCCGCCGCCGCCGTACCGATCGGGGCGGCTCTGCTGGAGCGGCGCAAGCCGTTGGAAGCGTGGAAGATCACCGATCCCGAACTGCGTAAGCTCACCACCGCCGGGTACATCGCCGAAATTGCCGCGCGGATGAAGGCCGGAAACGCCGAACCCCTGGGGGAGGCGGCACTTCAGAGAACGCCGGACGAATGGGCCGCGAACCTGACCGGCGAGATACAGATCTTCAACCGGTTGCTCCCCAACGACGGCCCGGTTCCGGCAGCGGCAAAGGGAAAACACGGCGCCGCCTGGTGGCGGATCGAACGGCTGGCGGATATCCAGGAGCTCGGCCGCAAGGTGTTTCTGGAGGACGACCCGGCGGCAAGTACCGGCCGGGCGATGCGGATCGCCAATGTCGATCCGGCCTGGTATGTGAAAGTGCGCCGTTTTCCGCACGGGCGTTACCGGGTCTTTATGGAGGTTCGCCACGACGGCGCGAAGGCCGGCGACGCGCTGTCGATCGACGCCAATAACTGGTCCGACCAAGAGAGGATCACGCGAAGGTTCCCGGCTGCGGAATTGGAGGGAAAGCGTTACCGGATCGCGGATTTCGGTGTGGTCAATCTGCGGGACGACCAGGGGTTGATGCCGATGCCGGTCCCCAATCCCGACGTGCGGAATATCTGGATCGACCGGATCATCCTGATCCCGGAACGTTGAGGAAAAGGCCGATGCGGAATTGTTTGCTGAGTATGTTGCTGTTGTTGTGCGGATCGGTCCGGGCCGGCGCTGTCCGGGAGGCGGACGGCGAAATGGTAATCACCTTGAAAGTGCCGTCGCTGCCCAACGCCGCCTTCACGGATGCGGTTACCCGCAGCGATATTGCGATTCAGGAAGCGTTCCTGCGCGATTTCCCGGACCTGTTCCGGCACAAGTATCAGGCGCGTTACCGGGCGGAGCCGGAGAAATACGGCAAATTTCACTGGGACCGGGCGCGGATCGAACTCGAGGCGGCATCCGGCATTCAGGTGGAAGGCGTTGAAAACGATCTGCTTGCCATCGCCGGAGGAATGGCTCCCGACATCCTTGTCATCAATTTCCGCAAATCGGACAACTACATCCGCAACCATTTCCTCTATCCGCTCGACGAGTATTACCGCACGCTTTCCCCGGAAGAATTCCGGGAGCGTGTCCACGAAAAACTCATTCCGGTGATCTCCCGGACCGGTGATGACGGTGCCGTGCACGATTGGCTGGTTCCGACCGGAGCCTTGCTCGGGCGGGTTTTGCTTTACCGCAAGAGTCTGTTCGACGCCCGCGGAATCCCTTATCCGGATGACTCCTGGACATGGCGCGAGCTGTACGAAGCCTGCCGCGCGATCACCGACCCCGCCCGGGGCGTCTATGGGCTGGTGATGGGGCAGGGGAGCGCCGAATCCTGGTATTGGCAGACCTTTCTGTGGAGCGCCGGCGGCGACAGCACGGCATACGACCCCGCGACGAAGGAGTGGCGATGCACCTTCGATTCGGAACCGGCGGTCGATGCGCTCGATTTCTACACCCGGCTCTGTTCGGAACGGTGGGTGGACGCCAACGGGCGGATCCGGCGCGGCTACGTGCTGAAGGATCCCGCCGAACAGAACGCCAAATGGGACCGCGGCGAAATCGCGATGAAATTCGGCTATGTCGATGAGCGGATGATCGCGACCGTTTCACCCGAGGCAGTCGGCATCTGCCCGGTTCCGCTGGGGCCGGACGGCGAAACCCGCGGCTCCGAAATCAACTGCATCATGATGGGGATCTTCGCCGGAGTGAAGAACCCCGCGGTTCGCGACGCAGCCTGGGAGTACATGACCTACCTGACCGGCGGCAAGGCGCAGGAGATCCGGACCCGCATCCTGGTCGAAGCCGGTTTCGGGCGTTTCGTGAACCCGCGTTACCTGGACCGGTTCGGCTACCCGGAAATCCGGAAGCTTTCGCCCCCCGGCTGGATGGAGACCTTCGAGGTCGCAATCGAATCCGGCCGGCCCGAACCTTACGGACGGAACAGCAAC
>JAVBSA010000301.1:0-3030 GCA_031556915.1 Victivallis sp. | reverse complement strand
TACTTGAGGCTCCGCCTCAAACTCCGCCAAAGGGCTATGCGCCCTTTGGAATCCGCACCAAGGCCGAAAGGCCCTGGACCCGGTCGGCTTCGCCTCCCCTACTTCGTCAACAGGTATGCCATCACGCCGCCCGTCACCCCCGCCGTGTCCGTCTGGAACCGCAAAACCCCGTCCCGGTACTCCGTCTTCACCACACCACTCACCGTCCCGTCCATACGCAATGCCTCTACTTTTACCCCCGGCAGCTTGAGCGTCACCTCCATTTTACTCCGCTTCAACAACAACGGCAGCGTCCCCCAGCTCTCCAACTGAAAACATTGGCTGTCGGCGAACTTCTGCCGCGAACCCGCAACGTCAACCAAATGCAATAACAGCATCTTCCGGCTTTTCCCAAGCTCCGCCCCGTCGAGCGAAAGCAACGCCGCACACCGGTTTTCGTTATCGCCGCGAAAAGCCGCAACCTTGCCCGAAGCAGATTGCCGGAACGCGAACACTTCACTCCGCGGCGTGATCACGGATATCTCTTTTTCCGCGGCGTCCATGCGGATCTCTCCCGTCTCCGAAGTGAAAGGCGTCCGGGCGCGAATGGCGGCAGGGAGTTTTGTCCGCCAATTTCCGTCAAGCGGATTGAGCGCGAGCACACCGGGAAGAGAAGCCCCCGACGGCAAAGAACCGATCCGGCCCTATAGTCCGAGCAAAGTGAATTCCTCGGGAAAATCCCCGTTGGTCCGCTCTTTGCGAAGATCCTCCGGCGTACAACAGAACGCGAAAGCCGATTTCGCCGGTTGCACGTCGCCGCGTACGAACAGCATGCCGATGATCCGCTCCGCCAATTGCGCCTGCGGATCGTTGACGATATCGAATCCGGTCGGTACGGTCATGTTCCTTATGGCGGAGTCGCTGTGACTCCAGGCAAAACGGTGCAACCCGTCCCAATCCTGCAATGCTGCGTATCCGCCGAGCACCGGGCCGCACTCCGTGCGGAACGGATCGGGGGTGCAGAGATTGAATTCAGTGACGGTGAAAGGTTTCCCGAAAACACGCGTCGGCATGATCGCGCGCAAATTACCGGCGCGCTCGCCAACCAGGGAACGATTGCTGAATAAGAACGGCAACCGCCAGCTCTCCCGGACGAAGCGGGGATGATTCCAGTAAAAATGGATGTCCACATATTCCAGCGCCGAACGCGGCGGAATCAGAAGGTATTTGCTCACCGTGTTCATATCGGTGGCGAGGACGTTTGTTTTGATCTCCCGCCGCAGAAATTCGACCTGTTCCCGGATGCTCCGGATTTGCGTGTCATGGAGGAATTCGGTGAAAATTCCACTGCGTTCCTTCCGGTTCGCCGGTGTATCCAATCCGTTTCTTTTCAGATACTCAAAATACTTCGCCTCGTAGATACCGACCAGGATGGGGGAACGGTTCCACACGGCGGAGAGCGGTCCTTCGTTGACCAGGTTGACGCCGTAAAGCGCCGGATCGTCCGCGTAACGCAACCCGGTGTAGGGATTGCGGTGGGTCAGCAGCCGGCGGGTGAACTCCTTCCAATTCGCCATTGCCCCCGGGCTGACCGGAATCAGCCCTTTGGTTTCGAAGAATGTTCCGGGCGCCTTTCCCTGATACTCCGCGATGTTATCGCCGGGACGCAGTTTGCGGCTGGCGAAGAGGTCGAGACATGCGTAAATGCCCCGTTTTTTCAGTTCCGCAAACAGATAGTCGAACTGATCCAGCCGCTTCGGGTCGAAGGTCAGCGAATCCGGGGAATCCGCCGCCAGCAAGCCGTTCTCGAAGTGGTGGAACCGAATGGAATTGTATCCCAGCCGGGCTGCTTTTTCCGCGAAATCATCGGCCAGTTTCCGTTCGAGGAAGTTGGCGCTGCCGACCAGGTTCGGCCCGAAGAAACGGATCCGGCGCTCCGGAGCGTCGCGGAAGGAAAAATGACCGTCTCCGTTCACAATCACCGGGCCGTATTTACCCGCGGGCGCATCGGTGAAACACGAAAAGTCCAGCGGACTGCCCGGTTTGACCTTGCCGGTGAATGTCAGTTCCGTCCAATCTTCGCCCGCCACCCGGTAAAACGGCGTGCGAATCCGGTCGAGCTTCAGCTCTTCGTTGCCGGTCGAGGCGGCAAGGATCATCCATTTGCAGCCGGGATCGTTTTCGAAACGAAGTTGCACGGCGTTCCCGACCGGAAATTGCGAGAGGTAAAAACCGGCGTAGGAGGTTCCGGTCTCAGCGGTCCAGACAACCGCTTTGTTCGTTACGCTCACCGGACGGCGATAATCTCCGGCCGGAACCGGGAACGTGCGGGAGGAGCCATCGGCGTATTCGGCGACGATCCGTCCATTCGTTTCCCCCTGCTTGCCGGCGAATTCGGCGGCGTGCAGCAGATAAAGAAACCCTTCCGGACCGGCGAGCTTGAGAGACGCGGTTTTATTTTCCCCCGAAAGAACCAGGCAGGATTTGGCTCCGCCCGCAATCTTGAACCGGGCTCCGGCAGTCAGGAATTCCCCGGCATTGAGTTTGGCAAATTCGCTTTTCCTGCCGTCCGTGAAAAGACCGCTCAAGTCCAGCGGACGGGTTCGCGGCCCCGTTACCCGGACGGTGAAATCCCATTCCGTCCTGCGGATCGTACCGGTAAACGGTTCGGGGCTGAGGCGGACAACGAAAAAGTTTTTGTTCCATTTGCGGTCGTCCACGATCATCAGTTTGAAATCGCCTTCGAGCGAAATGACGCGGCCGCCGGATTCGAATTGGAAGGTGCGCGCCTTTTGCCAATCCACGATCCGGGTTTCGTTGAAGGTTTCCGGCAGCGGTATGATGTTGCCGTCCATCCGGATTTCTCCCGGATCATCGGCCGGGATGTTGTAAATCAGCGCGACGGCTTCCGTTGTGACCGGCGGGGCGGCTTCAAGAATCGTTCGCACCCGGATGGCGTTTTCTTTTTCTGCCGCGATGAAGCTGGAATAGCGGAAACCGCTCCATTTGCCGGAATAGTGAAATGTCCCGTCGGCCGACAGCCGCGGGTAG
>JAVBSA010000434.1:0-3991 GCA_031556915.1 Victivallis sp. | reverse complement strand
TATTTTGGCTAGCGCTTATGGATGGGAATCCCCCTGCCGAACATCAAAAGCCCGGCCGCAGTCAACCATTCTCTCCCGGTTGAGCGATCAACGGCAAGTCCGCCGAGATTGCGTAAAAATTCCCGATTATCGAGACTATTCCAGACATGATCCGGGTTTCTTACTTGATATTCATTCCGGTAGTTTCGTAAGGTTTCCGGGTCGATATCGTCAAGCGTGTATCCGGTCAGTAAACAACCGTCGAGCCCGGAATCACTGGCGTCGCGGATCATGGTTTTGACTTCCTCTTCCGTACAATGATAATCGCCGTCGAAATTTCGTTTGTAGGTCCCGCGTATCGGATTGCTGTTGATGTATACCGGTCGTTGCCGATAATCCGCCTGTGGAACTGTGATGACAATGATATTTTTTCCGTGATACAAAATCTCTTCGACGTCGCCGTCAACCAGAATGGAGGCACTGACTTTTTCGCTGTTGACGGTATTCCAGAAATCCGTGATAATCCGAGTCGGATTGGCAAGTCCTTTCGTGAAGAAGCGTTTCGTAAAATCAACTTCTTTCAAATGTTCTTCGATGCCGAGCAAGATCACACCACCCGAGGTATTGGCAAAAGCGGAATAGGTTTCTCAGAGTGATTTCGGAATTCCGCCGGAAGCGTCTTTGCACTCCAGCGTTACCCGTTCTCCGTAGCGCAGCAAGTCATCAATTTTCATTTCACTTGTCATAAATTAGTTTCTATCAGGATCATGATTGGCGCCGGCCTGGATATTGCTTTCGGTGTGTAATGAAAGTGTTATTTCTGACAACATCAAGACTCTCCTAATCTAGCACTCCGGTGAAGAGAATGCCAGTTCCCAGGGGATTTTTGCCGCAAATTTACAGGGCCGCTTACCGCTTCAGATTCTCATGCATTTCCCGGAACGTCCGGTTTGCCGGCTCCATTTCCACGATCTTCTCCCATGCCTTCAGCTGGGCGGGCAGATCGTTTTGGATCTGCTGCAATATAAAATTAGTTTTTAATGAAGTCAAGCGACAGAATTGAAAATTAACAATCGGAGCCAATTGACAAAAAACACCCGATGGACGATATTATACGGATGCTTTTAATACCGAAGTGGAAAAATGACGAAAACAGAAATTCAAGTTTGGAAAACCGGGCGGGCGAATGTGTTCTCCCGCGACGGTAACGATATGGTTCCGCCCGCAGGGTGGATCTTTGTGCCCTCGGGTGATCCCGGCCTCACCCGCCGCATCAAGGCTTCCGGCGAATATTGGGTGCTGGTTCACCGGCGCAAAAACCGGGTCGAAGCCCTGGGGCTCTGGACCGACGGAGCCCGGGTCGATGCCATCAAGGCGCAGCTCGAAACCGAGCGGGCCGACCCGGCATATCAAAAGAAACTCGATTCCGCACGCAAAGCACGCGAAATAAAGCAGGAAGCCTACACCGTCGAATTCCAACAGTCGGTGACCGAATTCCTCGCTTTCGCCCCCCGCTATGCCGGTCTGGCACGGAAATTCGCCGAAGCAGTCACTGCCCATGCGGTTCCGGTCGGCAGCGGCAGCGTCGCCCGCACGGAACGGATTCCAGTCGAACAACGCGCAGAAGCCGCCGTCATCGCCTGGATGAGACACCAGACCACCGCCTACGACCGAATGGCCATCGCCCGGATCAAAGGAGAACGCCGCGAAGTACGCCGCCAACTGGCCGAACGCTCCCGTCAACTCCTCGCCAGATACCGTTCCGGCTCAGAGCCCGACTCCGAAACCTGCCCCCTCGTTCGCGCCCTTGCCAAGTCCCCTTAGCGGCTGGCGAATCGGAGGGCGAAGAGCATTCGGATATAGTCGAGCATGACTTTGGCCGAGAGCTTGCTTTTGCCGTGTTCGCGGAGGCCGAATGTGATGCCGTACTCCCTGACGCGGCAGGGGACTTTGTCGTGGGTCAGGAGATAGAGCAGTTCGAGCATGATCTTGAAGCCTTTGGGGCTGAGGCGCGGAACCGCCCGGTCGAATGCTTCGCGCCGGAGGGCGAAGAAGCCCGACATGGGATCCTTTGCTTTCACGCCCAGGATGATGCGCGCCATCATGGTTGCGGTACGGCTGGTGAGTACGCGGAAAGGGTTCCATTTTTCTTTGAAGCCGCCTCCGGCGACGTATCGCGAACCGATGACGAAGTCGGCTTCTTCGAGGGAGTTGAGGAGTCCTTTGAGGTCGGCGACGTCATGTTGCAAATCGCCGTCCATGCAGCAGAGGAATTCCCCTTTTGCGGCGCGGAATCCTTTTACGATGCTGGGGCTCAAGCCCGGGATGCCGTCATTCAGAATCGCCCGCACGTTGGCGTGGCCGAGAGCGTTCACCGCGCCGGCGGTGCCGTCGGGTGAATTTTCATCGGCCACGATGATCTCAAAGTTTTCGAGTCCGCATTGTTCGATGCGGTCGATGAGAAGCAGGATATTTTCCCGCTCGTTCAGGGTGGGAATGACGACGGAGTATTTCATTGTCTTTACGCCGGATCCAGCACGGTTACGGTCTGTTTTTCGCGGAGCGGGGTCACTTTTTCGCGGTAGACCGCCATGTGGGGGGCGCCGAGGTGCGCTTTCAGGTGGTCGAGGGACTTCCAGCTTTCCACGATGGTGACGGTGTTTGCTTCGGGGGGGGCGCCGACTCCGCCTTTGGAGTCGAGGCAGGCTTCGTAACGGATGCAGCCGTCTTCGGCGAGAACGTTGGGGATGTTGTCGTGGAGGATGCTCAAGAAATTGTCCAGCTGCCCTGCTTTGACCGTGCAACGTGCGATGACATGTACCATCATAAAATGCCCTTACTTTCTATTATTTGACTTCAATGAACAGCTTGCCCACGGGCAGCTGTTGTTTCTGTGCTTCGCGAACCACCTCTTGCGCGACCGCGTCGGCGCCGAAGGCGGAATAATGGGTGTTGTCCGTAACGCCTTTGGGATAATTTTCGGACTCGCCCTTTTTGAGGATGGTCAGATATTTCACGGTGCCTTCGACACCTTCCTTGCGGAAGAGTTCGCCGGTCCAGGCGGTGAGGTCGATAACCGGCGTATCGGTCGCTTTGCCGACTTCACGCACGACTTTGGGGTACTGCCCCAGGGTTTCCTGGAAGGCGTTCGTCTCTTTGTCGAACCGGCGGCGTTGGACGGGAGTACAGAGAATGACGCTGCCGCCTTTGGCGCGGACTTCGGTGATGAATTTTTCGAGGTTGCTCCGATAATCGGTATCGGCCGCGGCGTAGACGGCGGGCTTGTCTTCTTTCTGGTCGTTGTGGCCGAACTGGATGAAGACGAAATCGCCCGGTTTGAGGTCGTTGACCAATTTTTCCCAGCGCTTTTCGTCCTGGAAGGATTTGGTGCTGCGGCCGCCGACGGCGCGGTTATGAACCTTGACGCCGGGCTGGACATACTTCCTCAAAGCCTGGCCCCAGCCGGTCATCGGCGCTTTGTTTTCCTTGTAATCGCAGACGGTGGAGTCCCCGGCAAGATAGATATCCGCTCCGCAAAGAAGCGTCGCCGCCATAAAAGTTGCCGCACACAAAATTCTCTTCATCTCATTTTTCCTTGTTTTTTCGTGGCATCCAATAAAGTAACCCCCATCCCCGAAAAATCAAGCTGAAAGAGATTGCAATGTTTTTCGTGTGAGATATATTACCGGAACTGACAGGAGGGGTTCCGATGATCGATCCGAAGCTGAAGCGGATGTTTCAAATCAAAATCGCGCTGGTCGTCCTGATGACGCTGCAGGGAGTGGTGATGGCGATCCTCTCCCGGGGAGAGCATTGTTCGATTCCGGATCAGCTGGCCTACAGGGATGGGATCGGCATGCCGTTATCCTTCGTGCTCCTCGCGCTGGGGTGCCTGGTTTTCGGGGGAGGGTATCTTTTCGGTATATCCTTTCTCAAAACGGCTTACGGCAAAGTGACCGACGTTGTTCTCCGCTATTTCGATTTCACCTGGCTTATGCTGGGGGTTGTCGCG
>JAVBSA010000260.1:0-5257 GCA_031556915.1 Victivallis sp. | reverse complement strand
CGACCGAGTTCGCCGCCTCCTTGTTGGTGAGCTTGGCAAGGAAGCCGTCGTTCATCAGATCCTTGATGCCGACCTCGTAACAGACCCGGTTCAGGATGTTCTCCCGCTTGCAGATCATGCCGCTGCTCATGCGGTATGGCGTGGCGGTAAGTCCGATCACCCGGAGCAACGGATTGATCTCCTTGAGTTTGGCGATGCAGCTCCGGTACATCCCGTCGCCCTTCGGCTGGATCATGTGCGCCTCGTCGACGATCACGAGGTCAAAATGGCCGAGCGTCTCCGGCCGCCGGAAGACAGACTGGATTCCGGCGATCACGCACGGCTTGTCCGTATCGCGGCGGTTCAGTCCGGAAGAATAGACTCCGGCGTCGATGTCCGGCGCAACCAGGCGGATTTTCTCCTCCGCCTGTTCCAGAAGCTCCTTCACATGCGAAACGATCATCACCCGCCCGTTCCAGCGCGACACCGCGTCGCGGACGATGGTCGCGAGGATCGGCGTCTTGCGCCCGCCGTCGGAACCACCACGCACGGATTGTCGTCATGCTTCCGCAGATATTCGTAGACCGCGTCCACCGCGTCTTGCTGATAAGGGCGTAGCTGCATTGTTTATTCTCCGGCAGGGATGATTCCGGCTTCGATCAGCCCCTGGGCGACCAGCCTTTTCATTTCATGCAGGCGGCGGTGGTCGATCCGCAGCGCCAGAATGACGGTCGAATCGTTGCAGCCCCGCGAGTAGTAATAACAAAGAGTCCGGATCGAATCGTCGGTGATTTCCCGGAGGAAGCCCTGAACGATTCTGCGGCGTTCATATCTGCTTTGGCACATGTTCTTGAATCCTTATAAATGCCATCCCATCGGGCGGCACAGGGTTGTGTTTGGTTGCGGTGAGCTTGACGATCTGCGAATCGTCTTCATAAACTCCGGCATGCTGAAGCGTGTCGAGAACGCATTTCAGCAGATTGTCCAGATCTCTCCGGCGGCGGTCGGGGGGATAAAATTCGATTCCCATTTCCAGTCCGCCGGTCAGCATGGGCGTTCCCGCCAGCATCGCCATGACGCGGGAGCGGTACAAGCGTCCCTCCCGGCTGATCAGGACGCGCGGCCCGACATGGCGATAGTAGTGATTGAGGCTGGGCGGGAACGGGATTTCGAACTCGGTCATCGCGCCCATGGCGCGGATGCCGGTTTCGCCGGAGCCTGGGGCGGAGTGAAGCTTCCACCGCGCGATTCGTAGCCCTTGATCTCGTTGACGATCTCATCGCTCTCCGGGTTCTTGCGGCAACGCACCGAAATGATCAACGGCAAGTTGTGAAGCTCGGCGGAGTCGCGGGGGCGCAGCACATTTACCGCGCGGCAGATCGCCGAAAGATCGCCGCGGGCGATCTGGACCGCCTGTTCGTTGGGATTTTCCAGATTGAGGCGGCTCCAGAGCTTGCGCCCCTTGAATTCGCCGTCGATTACTTCGAAGGCGAGTTCGAGGTACTGCCCGGTTCCGGACTTGGTGGGTTTCATCTCGGATTCGGTGATGACTGCCTGATATTTTCCGGCGGGGATCGCATCGAAACCAGTGGACGGGGCGACTTCTTCGGCGTTGAAATTAAGCAAAGACATGATGATATTCCTTTTCTTGTTTATTTATGCCAAGGCCATGGCGTTGGTTAAAGCCGGGACGGGGAGTTTGCGGTTTCTGACGTGGATCGGGCCGGGACAGCTGATGTGCTCGAAAAACACATAACTGTGGCGAACGTCGGTCACCATCCAGCATTGTTCTCCCTGCCGGATGCCGCAGCCGCAAACGTCGCAGCGGACGTCATGCAGCGCGGTGATGAGCTTGCTTTTCATTTTTTCTTCTCCAATCGGAAGAGCTTGCGCTCCTTGAATTCTTCCTGTTTTCCCTTGTTCCAGTTCGCGACCGGGCGGAAATATCCGCAGACGCGGCTGAGCACTTCACAGATCGCGCCGCATTTACCCATTATGCACCCCCTGATAGGCTTCGATGAACGCCTCCCACGAGAGCGGCAGTTCGGCCGGAAGACCGAAGCGGTTCTTGGCGATGCACGCGGGACTGCCGACCGTGCGGACGATGCGTTCGCCGCCGTCCGCGCCGATGGGAGCGGCGATGGCGCGTTCGTTCTCCTTCTGCATGCGAAGCTTCTTGTTGGCGAACAGCACCGCGTCCACCCATTCCGAGAGCAGCGAGGCGGCGTGCTTGTGCAACCTCGGCGTATAGCGGTCGTAGGCGGCGTTCTCCGGATCCTCGAAGCGTTCGATTTTGGCGTGGGCGACCAGGATCACCAGCATCCCGCGTCTGTCGCGCAACTCCTCCAACAGCTGGACGATCTTACGCCAATGCGAGAGGGCGTGGGTGTAGCCGCGCCCGTAGCCGCCGTCGGCTTTTTCGATGGAACGGACGCCGTATTCGCGGCAAACCCCCTCGAAAATCAGCCGCTCCAGCCAGTCGGCGGAGTCGATTACGACCGACTGGAAATCATGGTTTTCGTCACGCAGCGCGGTCAGTTCGGCGACGACCTCCGACACGGATTTCGCCAGCGGAAATTTCGCGCAGTCGATTTCGCCGAGTCCGTCCTCGGTCTGGATGAATACGGGTTTCGGGGCAGACGCGCCGAAGGTGGACTTGCCCACGCCTTCGCTGCCGTAAATCATGATGCGCGGGGGACGGGCTTCCCGTCCGGTTTTGATGCTGTCGAGCATTCCCATTGTGTTTTTCTCCCTGGGTTAAATGTTGTCGATGATGCGGATTTCTTCATAGCCGGTCGGCCACACGCCGGAGTTCCGGCAGGAGCGCAGCCTTTCGATGGCGGCGGCGTTCTCCATTTCGGCGAAGTTCAATGCTTCGTCGGAGATTTTCCACACGCCGCAGCGGAACGGCTCGCGTTTCTCCACCGCGATGATATGGACGCCCGCCTTGAAGCCGCTCTGTTCCCGAAGTACGGCGCGGTAAAACGCCAACTGGTTGAGGTAGCCGTAGCGCTTGGCGTCGCTTTCGAACCAGGTCAGATCGTCGCAGGTTTTCAGGTCGAGAATTCCGTGTTTCTCGTTGAAAAAATCCATGCGAATCTGGCACGGCTCGCCGCAATATTCTGTCCGGACGGTTCCCTCGGCGACGCCGATGGTCAGCATTTCGGAAGCGGTCGGATGCAGCCAGACGGCGGTCTGCAACTTCACAAGAAAGCCGAAGTCTTTCCCGCCGATCACCTCGCGGGTTTGATCGGCCGCCCACTCGGCGAACGCCTTGGTGGTTCTGCCGAACGGTTCGCCGGTTTTGGGGTTGACCGGCCCGTCCGCGACGATATACTCTTCGTCGAAAGCCGACCGTCCTTCGAGAATCAATTTATGCGCCGCCCGTCCCAGCGTAAACGCCGCCGATTCGGTTTCGGCGGTCTCGCCCGCCAGCCGCTTGCGGTAAAGTTCCGGACATTTCCGGAAGTCCGCCAGCATGTGGCTCGAAAGGTAACTACCCCTCTTGCTCGCGTCATGATATTCCTCCGCCGGAATATCGAGAATAAACGTCATTGTTTTCATATGTTCCTCCGTAATTGGATTGTTCGTCCGGTATATTTGCAAATTTTTCGAATTTCCCTTACCGAAACCCGATGTTTTTTCAAAAAATGTGTTCTTTAAGCACGCGGCGGATTACCGGTAGTTGCCGGTCTTTCAGCGTCGAATACCGCATCCCCGCTTTTCGGCAGACGATCCAGAGCGGTTCGCCGTCGGCGAGCAATTCGCAGATCAATCGCTGAATAGGAGTGAGTTCCTTCATAGCTTCACGGATCGCCTCGGCAAGTTCCCGGCGTTCGACAGAATTATCCTGTTCATCGTAAGAGAAATCGTCGATGATCGGCTCCGCCAGACGGACGACCTTATTCCGGGCAAGCGTTTTTTTGCCGAAATAAGCGCGCCGTACTTCACGAACGCCGAATTCCAGAGTGATTCTGGCGAAACGCTCCAGGGAGGATTTTTAGGGATTGAACCGGGGAATCTGGCGATCCAGAATCAGCAACAGTTGCTGCCTGATATCATCTTCGTCGGGGCGCATCGCCGGATATTGATTCATCAAATTTGCCATCAAAACATTGACGGACTCGCGGACATACGCATTGGCGTACACAACTTCAAAAGTGGTTTCTGTCATTTTCGACATCTCCTGTCGGTTTGCGCCGGGGAGATATCGGGAACGCGCGTCAAAAAAAACGGAGGTAGCCGGGATTCGTCATTTCTGACGGCATTCCCGGCTACCTCCGTTGTTCGGCTGGGTTAGTCAGCTAAATACCAAAACAAAAAATTTCAGGGGGGGAGATCAGCCCAAGGTTAGATCGTTATCGCCTCCGCCATCACCATATCGATGGGAAGCCCGTTCATAATCCTGATCTGTCGGATAATGCCGTCTTTTTTATCCCAGATCATCGTAAGCAGAGATAACTGTTCCTGTTTCAGGATAAAATCACCGTCTAGGCGGGAGTAGGACTGCTTTCGCTGTTCCTCTCCTGCGAGCCTGATGGTCGACACTTTGCGGGATTGTTCCGTAAAGAACGCTTCTCCATCCTTGATGGTGATGAATTCAAGCTGACCGAAGCCAATTTCATGTGAGAGCACGATTAGCTTCCGCTGCCGTTCCGTTAATTCGCTATAACGCATTTCGCACCTTTCAATTTTAGATTTCAAACTCGCAACTGATTGAGTTTACGGTGCTTATTACATCATGCGTCTTTTAGAAATCGGGATTTTGGAACCGATTTAGGATTAACCAACAACCGGAAATAAAGGCAAAAACACGCACGGAGATTATTTCCGTGCGAGAAAATCGATTATAAGAAAAATCTATTTTTCTTTATTTGGAACCGATTTGGGATTTGACAACTTCCCGGTTATTCGATACCCTTTGGTCGGATCAAGCTCAATTTCAATGCCGAGTTCTTTTCTGAGAACGCTGATACATTTTATCAGGCCGCGCTTTCCGGTTTCTTCATCTACAAGATCGATTTCCGTTAAAAGAACTCGATGTGAAACCCATCTGGAGCCGCCGGCATTATATTGAGTTGCCAATAGTTTCAGCAGTTTATTATGGGCGGCTCTCGTTGTCGTTCGCCTATAAGCGGTCGGCACCTTGCCATTGATGTACCATTGGATACTTCTGCCGCCTTCCTTATATTCTATGAATCGAACTCGACGATCCATCTTACGGCTCGTGTCCTCTATGGTGAAAAGATCGGCCGCTCCATTTTTGAACACGACATTA
>JAVBSA010000333.1:0-2663 GCA_031556915.1 Victivallis sp. | reverse complement strand
CGTCACCGATCCGGCCAAACACGATTGGCGGGCCTATCTCGAGTTTCTGAAACGCCAGGTTACCGAACTGTGCGCCAACTACGGCAAAATCCACGGCATCTGGTGGGATATGAACGTACCCGAAGGGAAAGCTCCGGAAATCCACGAACTGATCCGCCGCCGCCAGCCCGGCGCCGTCATCAACAACCGCGGCTTCGACACCGGCGATTACTCGACCCCGGAACGGGACATCGACCCCGAGGGGGCCAACCGCGACGGCTCCGCCGCCCGCCGCCTGGTCGAAGCCTGCCAGTCGGTCGGCATCAACAGCTGGGGGTTCCGCCGCGATGAAGACTACTACTCAATCCGCTACTTCCTGCAGCGGATCGACGAGACGCTGGCCGCGGGCGGGAACTATCTGCTCAACGTCGGCCCGGACGCGGACGGAGTGATTCCGCCGCCCGCGGAAGCGATCCTCCGGGGAGTCGGAAGCTGGTTCCGCCGGGTTCGCGAAGCCTTCGACGCCGAGTCCGTGCCCAACGCCATCGAAGACCGGCGCTACCCGGTCACCCGCGACGGGAATTGCCTCTACATCCATTGCCCGACGGGGATTCCCGCATCGACCGTCAATTTGCGCCCCATCACCGCTGCCCCCCGGCACGTCACACTGCTCAACACCGGGCAGCCCGTCGATTGGACGCTCGAACCCATCATCTTTGAACGGCACCGCGGCCCCGCCCTCCGGCTCCGCAATCTCCCGGTCGACGAACTCAACGACACCGTCCCCGTGATCCGGCTCGAATTTGAAAGCGAAATGCTATAATTTTTGCATCATCCGGCGGGCTTGCCGCATCATCCCCTGAAATCCGCGGAACATCGCCCCGGTGTCGTTGACGATGCCGAAATACTGGACGCCCCGGTTGCGCCAGCGCCCGAAGTCCGATTCGGTATAGGCACCCAGCAGAATTCCGGCGGCGCGGATCCTGCCGCAGACGTCGTCCAGCAGACGGTTGAATTCCGGATCGTCGAAGCGGCCGGGGCGGTTCATCGAGGCGGAGAGGTCGTAAGGACCGATCAGGATGCTGCCGACGCCCGGCACTACGAGAATCCGGTCCAGCTCCCGGCAGCCGTCGATGTGTTCGAGCTGAAGAATCACCAGTGGCTCCCGTTTCGAGCATTCCAGATAAGACTCCAGCGGATCCGCTCCGTAGCGGATGCCGCGCCGGAAGCCGCAGCCCCGGGTTCCCTCCGGCGGATACCGGCAGGCGCTCACCGCCCGCGCGGCCTCTTCGCCGGAATTCACCATCGGCACGATGATTCCGGCCGGGGCGAGATCAATCACCTTCTTGATCTCGGTATGATCGTTGGCCGGTACGCGCACCAGGGGTGCGCACCCGGTACCGCGCAGGGCCAGGAGATGCGCCTGACTCTCCGCCCGGTCCAGTACGCCGTGTTCGCCGTCGATCCAGCAGAAATCGAAACCGCTGTCGGCGGCCAGTTCGCTCACGGCGGGATCTCCGAAGGTGACGCAGCAGCCGAGGGCCGGCTCCTCCGACCGGGCGCGCTCTAAAAACAGTTCCAATGAATTAAGCTCCATGATACTTCATCCTTTCGCTATATTCAATTATAGGCGAAATTCCCCTGGAAAGCAATTTTTTCAAGGAAGAAAAGCACAATGTTTTCTTGAATTATTCAGAAATAATTCTATATTCATTTTTATTATGAAGCGAATGACCTATCAGGAAATCGGCCGTTTGGCCGGGGTTTCGGAACCCACCGTCTCTCGCGTCATCAACGGCAACGGCGGCGTATCACCCGAAAAGCACCGCCGGGTGACCGCCGTTTTGAAGACATTGGAGATTCCGCCCGGTCCGAGGCGACGGCGCGAACGCGGCAAGACCGTCGGCCTGCTGATCCTGCCCGGTTCCGGGTGGGATGCGAAATCCCTGGCCGACAAACTTGAAGTTCTGAGCGGCAACTTGCCCCGCCGCTGGGATCTGCTTCTGCTGCCGCCGGGCAGCACCTCGCGTGAGCTCTCGGGCCGTTTCCTGCGCGGTGAAGTGGATGGTATGCTGATTGCCGGCTACGCCGCCCCGGAGGCGGAAATCGAATCGACGCTCAAATCGATTCCGCACGTCTGGCTCAACAGCCACACGGAGAGCGGAACGCTGAACAGTTTGACCGGCAACGAATTTGCCGGCCGCCTCGGAGCCCGCTATCTGCTCGACGGGAATGGCCGCAATCTTGCGGTCGTCGCCGCGCCGAGCATCAATCCGGGCATGGAGGCGCGTCTGGATGGATTCCGGTTCGAATGCTTTTCCCGGAAAGTCGAGTGGCGGGAAATCCCGTTGGAGGACGCCGAACTCGCGAGTGGATTCGAAAGCTGTTCCGACGAAGCGCTCGACCGGGCGTTCGACCGGGCGTTCGAGTCTCCTGCCGCGGGGGAATTCGACGCCCTGTTCTTCCCTGAAATCCGGTTGGCCGCCTGCTATTACCGGTTCCGGGCGCGCCGGGGAATCACCGGAACATTGCCGCAAATCGCCTGCTGCGGCAACGCGCAGGAATACATTGCGGGGGTATATCCCCGACCCGCCGTCATAAGCCTGACGCCGCGAATGGTGGCGGAACTCGCTTTGAATAAGCTGATCGCGCTGCTCGATAAGAGTGGAGACATCGCAAAAGAG
>JAVBSA010000568.1:0-6064 GCA_031556915.1 Victivallis sp. | reverse complement strand
AAACCTCGGGCTTGAGCTGGGGATGTCCTTCAGCGACCGGCTGATGACCGCTCTTGAAGCGGAATCGGTACGGATCCGTTCCGAGGCTGAGGAGAGCAAGTAAGATGCGTCACAGAGTACATACGTTCAAAGTCGGTCGGTCCAGCGCCCATCGCCGCGCGATGCTGGCCAATATGGTGAGCAGCCTGTTCATGAACGGCCAGATCACCACCACCCTGGTCAAAGCCAAGGAAGTCAGCCGTTTTGCCGACAAGATGGTCACCATCGGCAAGAAGGGCGACCTTCACCGGATCCGTATCGCAGTTTCCAAGCTGCGCGACAAGACCGCAGTGAAGAAACTGTTCGATGAAATTGCCCCCGGTTTCGCCGGCCGCAATGGCGGGTATACCCGGATCATGAAACTCGGCCAGCGTCGTGGCGACGCCGCCGAAATGTGCATCCTCCAGCTGGTCGAAGCCGGCTCGGTGGAGAAAAAGGCGAAAGTCGAAGAAGCCAAAGCCGAATAAGCCGACAGCTCAAACGACGATCTCAAAAGCCCCGGAAAACTCCGGGGCTTTTTTTTCACCCTATCACCGCGGGTCAGGGAAACACCCGGTCGAAGTCTGCCGCGGAAAGATGGTATTCCGTGTTGCAGAACTGGCAGCGGAGTGCGGGGGAGGGGTTTTCGGCCAGCAGTTTTGCGGCTTCTTCGCGGCCGAGGAGCTGCAGGGCCGTGTCGGTGAGGGCCCGTGCCGAACAGGAGCAGGCGAACTCGGGTTGTGTTGCTGCGAAGGCGGCGTAATCGGGAGCTGCCGTGTTCAGCAGGCGGCACATCAGTTTTCGCATGGCTTCCTCCGGGATATCGCCCGCCGGAAGGGCTTCCGTTTCGGGAGCCAGGAGGCGGCGGCGGACAAGATCCAGCTCTTCGAGGTCGCAGCCGGGCATTGCCTGGATCAGCACCGCCCGGGCGGATTTGACCGGATGCTCCGGATCCGGAGCCAGTTCGATATCGCAGCGGATTTCGCTTTCGATCTGGTCGCTCACGGAAAAGTGAAATGCGATTCCTTCGGAGGGGGTCACCAACGCTCCGCTGGAATCCCCCATATTGAGTACGCGGCCTTCGGTGGATTTCGTGATCCGTACCCGGGCGGAGTCTCCGCAGGCGGCTTCCAGGGAATCGGCTTCGGCCATGACGTGAGGGTTGCGGATGAAGCCGCGCACACGCCCGTCCGCCCCGGCGTCGGTTACCACGGCGCCGGCCGGACCGGTGTAATCGATGCGAACCGAATACTTTTCTTTTTCATCCAGGAGAACCGAAAGCAGCGCGGTCGAGGCGAGCGCATCGGCGAGCAGCCGCCCCGCGACGGGGTCGGTGTCGTGGCGGATGATCCCTTCGGTACAGAGCGTCCGGAAACTTCCGAGTGCGAGACGGAACGCCGGGGTCTTCACCACGGCACGCAACATATAGTCAGAGTTTTTCATAATACTTGAAAACTTCCCCTTTTACCGTTATCTTAAACAATCACCTGAATATACTACAGAAACGGGAAAAATCCAAATGAATGCAGAGTTGTTGTTTGCCTCTTTCAAGCCGAAAAATCTGGAACCGAAAAACTCCATCGGGCCGAAATTCGAACGGATGTTGGAGGCGTTGAACCTGACATCCCTGGTCAAGGACCGCACGGTCGCAGTCAAAATGCACCTCGGCGGCGGCGGCGGGTTTTCAACGATTCACCCCTATTTCGTTCGCAAACTCATTGCGGCAATCAAAAACGCCGGTTGCAAGGATGTTTTCGTCACCGACCTCAAGCATGATGTGGACAACGCGATCGACCGCGGCTATACCGAAGAGGTGATCGGCTGCCGGATGATTCCGGTCTGCGGCGGGGATGAGTCGCTTTTCCGCACCTTCCCCGTCGAACCCCCGTTCAAAACCATGGACCGGATCGAACTCTCCGGCCCGATTCTCGATGCGGAGGTTCTGATCGATTTCTCCCATGTCAAGGGGCATGGCGTCTGCGGATTCGGCGGCGCCTCCAAAAACCTCTCCATGGGAGCCGTTACACACGCGATGCGGCAAATGCTTCACGCTCTCGAAGGCGGGCTCGAATGGGACGAAGGCAAATGTACCCGCTGCGGCAGCTGCGTCGAACATTGCCCCAATCACGCCATGAGTTTCGACGACGATAACAAGCTCGACGTCTTCTTTCACAATTGCAAGTTCTGTCAGCATTGCGTCCTCATATGCCCGGTGCAAGCCATCTCGATGACTGCGGGCGGTTACGTCGCGTTCCAACACGGAATGGCAATGGCCAGCGCAAAACTTCTGGAGCATTTCCCCGCCGGCCGGCGGCTCTTCATCAATATGCTCATGGATACCACCATCTTCTGCGACTGCTGGGGAATGACCACCCCGCGGCTCATCCCGGATATCGGCATCCTTGCCGGCAATGACATCGTCGCAATCGAACAAGCCACCCTCGACCTGGTCGATACCGTCGACCTCATTCCCGGAGCCCTGCCCGACGGCTGGGATCTGTCGGACGACAAAACAAAGAACCTCTTCGAGCGGGTTCACCACAAAGATCCCTATGCCGTCGTCCGCAGCCTCGAACAACTCGGTTGCGGCACCTCCCGCTACACGTTGCGCGAAATCGAATAGAGGAGGCGAAGGGCCTCCTCTGGTTCCCACGTGTTATCTGCGGCCATGCGGACCGGGTGCGGGCTGCGGCGGGATCCGGTAGGCCGGTTGCCGGTAGATTACCGGTTGCCGGTAGTAAACCGGTTGCGCGATCACTACGGGTTGCGCGATCACTACCGGCTGTTGGTAGACGACAGGCTGCTGGTAATAGACCGGTTGTTCCACGACTACTACGCCGGGGGTGCCGGCGATTATCCGGAACGATTCACCGACCAGGCGGACGATATCCGTGGCGAGGGTGATTCCGTTGCCCCGGTCGTCGTACCGGCGTTGCGGCTGCGGTTCGTGGCGACGGTCGGGGGGCTGGGGGCCGCCCGCAAAACACACACCGGCGACCGCACAGAAAACGAAGATGGTTAAGATTTTTTTCATAGTCGATTCCCTTTCGTGTTTTTTGATTATATGGCAGTCCGAATAATTCGGAACTTCAAATATCATAACGGGAGCGAGGAACGGAATATTGTGTTGCCGTAAAAAAAATTCAATGATTTTCCGGGAAGCTGGACATATCGGGATAAAACGTGTATGTTAAGGGACATTCTATAACTTAAATAAAAATTGAGGGATGAAAATGGCAGAATATGATTTTTCGGCAATCGAAGCGAAATGGCAGAAATATTGGGAGGGCAATGAGACGTTCCGGGCGGATGATTTCTCCGACAAGCCCAAGTTCTACTGCCTTGACATGTTTCCTTATCCCTCCGGTTCCGGTCTGCATGTCGGTCACCCCGAGGGTTATACCGCGACCGACATTCTCTGCCGCTACCGCCGGATGAAGGGATTCAACGTGCTTCACCCGATGGGGTGGGACGCGTTCGGCCTCCCCGCGGAACAGTATGCCATCGAGACCGGAACGCATCCGGAGGTGACGACCGAGAAGAATATCAACACCTTCCGCCGCCAGATCAAGGCGCTCGGTTTTTCCTATGACTGGAGCCGGGAGATCGACACCACCAAGCCGGATTACGTCAAGTGGACGCAATGGATCTTCATGCAGCTCCACAAGCGCGGCCTGGCTTACCTGGCTGAAGTACCGGTCAACTGGTGCCCGGCCCTCGGAACCGTGCTGGCCAACGAAGAGGTGATCAACGGGCTTTCGGAACGCGGCAGCCACCCGGTGATCCGCCGCCCGATGAAGCAGTGGATGCTTCGCATCACCGAGTACGCCGAGCGGCTGCTTGCCGATCTCGAGGAGCTCGACTGGTCGGAAGGCATCAAGGAGATGCAGCGCAACTGGATCGGCAAATCGACCGGTGCGGAAGTGAAGTTTGCGACCACCGCCGGGGAATCCGTGACGGTTTACACCACCCGGCCCGACACGCTGTTCGGCGCGACCTACATGGTTCTCGCCCCGGAACATCCGTTGGTGGAAAAGCTCACCACGCCGGAATACGAGGCTTCCGTCACCCGGTACCAGGAGGAGGCCGCCCGCAAGAGCGAGCTCACCCGTACCGGTGAAACCGGCGAGAAGACCGGTGTTTTCACCGGCGCTTACGCGACCAACCCGGTGAACGGCAAGCAAATTCCGATCTGGATCGCCGATTATGTCCTGATCAGCTACGGCACCGGCGCCATCATGGCGGTTCCGGCGCACGACGAGCGCGACTTCGAGTTCGCTAAAACCTTCGGTTTGCCCGTGATCTGCATCATCGAGCCCGAGACGCCGGATGCAAAGCTGAAGGAATCGGTTCTCGCGGGAGAAAGCTGCTGGACGGGCGAGGGGAAGCTCATCCGTTCCGCCAACGATGAAGGGCTGGAACTCGACGGGCTTTCCGTGGCGGATTCGAAACCTGCCGCGACCCGTTGGCTCGAGGGGCGCGGCCTCGGGACGGAGGCGGTCAAATACAAGCTTCGCGACTGGCTGTTCAGCCGTCAGCGTTACTGGGGCGAGCCGTTCCCGATCATTCATTTCGAAGACGGTTCGATCGAGCTGGTCAATGAGGATGAGCTGCCGGTTTACCTGCCGGAGATGGAGGATTTCAAGCCTTCCGGCGACGGGGAACCGCCGTTGACCAAGGCGAAAGACTGGCTCAACTACACCTGTCCCGTGACCGGCCGCAAGGGCAAGCGCGAAACCAACACCATGCCTCAGTGGGCGGGGTCCTGCTGGTATTATCTCAGGTACATCGATCCCCGGAATCCGGATGCCGCTTTCGATCCCGGGAAGGAAAAATACTGGATGCCGGTCGACCTTTACGTCGGCGGCGCGGAACACGCGGTGCTTCATCTGCTTTACGCCCGTTTCTGGCACAAGGTGCTGTTCGACGCGGGATTGGTTTCGACGCGGGAACCGTTCCGCAAGCTGATCAACCAGGGGATGATCCTCGGCACCAGTTTCAAGGATGCGCGCGGCGCGCTGGTTCCGACCGACCAGGTGGAGGTGACGCCCGAGGGGCCGGTGCGGAAATCCGACCGTGCCGCTTTGACCGAGTTCCCGGCCAAGATGTCGAAATCGTTGCGCAACGTGATCAATCCGGACGATGTGATCCGCGAATACGGCGCCGACTCGATGCGCATGTACGAGATGTTCATGGGCCCGCTGGAGGCGACCAAGCCTTGGAATACCAAGGGGGTCGAGGGGGTATTCCGCTTTCTCAAACGCACCTTCCGCATGTACGATGAGGCGAAGGTGGCGGACATTCCCTGTACGAAGGAGCAGCTGCGGCTGCTGCATGAGACCATCAAAAAAGTGTCTCAGGACCTGGATACGTTCGGGTTCAACACGGCGATCAGCCAGCTGATGATTTTCCTCAACGAATTCTCGAAGCTGGAAGAGTTGCCGCGTGAGGCGGCGGAGAAGTTCGTGCTGCTGCTTTCGCCTTTCGCCCCGCATCTGGGGGAAGAGCTGTGGGAGAAGCTGGGTAAGACCAATACCCTGGCGTATGAGCCGTGGCCGGCCTGGGATGAAAAGGTGCTTGAGCTCGATGAGGTCGAGGTGCTGGTTCAGCTTCAGGGCAAGCCCAAGGTGCGGCTGATGATGCCGGTGGATGCCACGCAGGAGCAGGCCGAGGCGATTGCGATGCGGAATGAGGAAGTGAAGGCGGCGCTGGCCGGGAAGACGGTCGTGAAGGTTATCTACGTGCCGAAACGCCTGCTGAACATCGTAGCGAAATAAAAAAAGAAAAAAACCGCCGAAGGCGGCACAAAGCCCCACCATCGTGGGGTCGCGGTCCAGCGGCGAAACCGCTGGTCGCCCCCTGACGCCGCCGAAGGCGGCTTGGGGCGAAACGCAATCCATAACATCCGATCAGCAAAAGCGCCGGCGCTTTTTTCGAGCAAAGCGAAAAAAAAGTGACAGTGGCGCGTTGCAGCATCCCACGGCATTTCATATTAAAAATCGTGGGCGCCTGACAGGGGTCGGGGTCTGTTTGACCTGACGGTCAA
>JAVBSA010000029.1:0-3864 GCA_031556915.1 Victivallis sp. | reverse complement strand
AAGAATAACGATCTGCAAGAATATTTCAGAACAGACTAAACGCACTCCGGTTATTTTGCCAAACTAAACGCACGCCATTTTTTTGTCAAACTAAATGCACTCGCCATTTTTTCGGGTGTGCGTTTACTTTTTCAATTTTCCAACGCCTGATCCGGCCACATTTTTCTCACTTTTTTCGCATCCGGTCTTGACAAAAAGGCAGACTTGGTTCATAATATACATAGCACGAGCTATAAGAAAACTCGTGCTTTTTCAAAAATAACAATATAGCACGAACTATACGAGCGCAATGAAAGAACGTCAAATCACAGTATCGATGCTGGCGGAACACGCGGGGGTCTCCCGCGTGGCGGTCTACGCGGCCTTCAATCCGGAGAAAAAAACCACCGTCGGAATCAGCGACAAGACCCGCGAAAAGATCCTGAAGGCGGCGGATGAGTTGGGTTATGTGCCCAACGATCTGGCCCGCACACTGGTTTCGGGGCAGAGCAAAACGGTGGGGTTGCTGTTGAAATCCAACACGACTCCCCTGATGCACAAGCTGGTCAGCGCATGCAGCAGGCTTTTCATCGATCATGACTATCTGTTGATCGCGGAGTCGTCGGAGGGGGATGCGGCGCGGGAACGGGAGATTCTCAACCGTTTTTTGCAGAAGCGCGTCGATTGCGTTATCGTCGGCTGGTTCGATTTTGAGAACAACCGGGATATCGCGGCGCAGTTCAACCGCTTCGGCATTCCGGTCATCAGCATCAAGGGGGAAGCGACGGAACTGCCCAATTCGGCGACGGTCTGCTTCGATGAAATCCAGGTGATGCGGTTGATTGCCGGGCATTTGCACCGGAACGGAATCCGGCGCGTCTGCTACGCCGGAACCGAATCCCGCCAGGGCAGTTCCAGTGCCCGGCGCGGCGAGTATCTCGCCGAAGCGCTCCTTCCCGGCATGGAGCTCGCCGATTCCGTCGCCCTCTCCGGCGTGGAGGAATGCCGCGCTTTCGTCGCCAATCTGAAAGCATCTCCGAATCGCCCCGAAGCGATCGTCTGCTACAACGACCAGTTGGCTCAGCTGGTGGCGGTCAAACTCAAAATCGCCGGGTTCCGGGTTCCGGAAGAGATCCAGGTCACCGGCGTGGACGGATGCCTTGAACCTTACGATCCGGTGAAACTGACCACCGTAAAGCTCCCGGCGGAGGAACTCGCGCAAACGATTTTCCGGATCTTCCGCGACTCGGATTACCGCGGGCAGCTGATCAGTGTTGCTCCGCTCTTAATCGAAAATGAAACAACCCTTAAACAGCAATGAGGCATCGTATGAAAAAAAATCACTTTACCTTGATCGAACTCCTGGTTGTGATCGCCATCATCACCATCCTGGCCGGGATGCTGTTGCCGGCACTGAGCAAAGCACGCGACAAAGCGCGTGAAAGCACCTGCATCAACAACCTGAAACAGCTGGGATTGGTGACCGGGTTCTACCGCGCCGATTACAACGACACCATCGGAAAAATCGATAATTACTGGTGCTGGGGCGGCGTCATGCCGCCGAACCGAACCAGTGTCAGCACCTGGGCGATCGAAGACCGTTATATGAGTAGCTATCTGGTTTCCGGCAAGCAGGTTACCTGCCCCGCCGACCGCACCGGCGGAGCCGTCGACGTTAACGCCGGACGCGATTCTATCTTCGACCAGGCGGGAACCAGTTACACAATCAACGTCTCCATCGACAAACAAAAAAGCGACGACTACCTCTACAAAACACGTCCGGTCAAACTGAGCCAGCTGAAGAACCCCAGCCTCGCCATCTGGCTGGGCGACACCACGATCTACTGCAAACAAATGACGTGGGCCGGTTCCATCGGCCGTTACACCTGGCATCGGCAGGGACGGATCAACCCCATCCTTTTCCTCGACGGCCGCGCGGCCATGATCGATCTCGGGGAAAACGGCGACACCAGCAATACCGACACCTTCATGTGGTGTCCCAACCTTCGATAATACAGGAGTTCCTTTTATGAAACCGTATCTGACCGCTCTGTTCTGTCTGTTTGTTTCCGGTATGCTCTGTGCGGAGAATGCCAACTGGTTCTGGCACGAAGCGATGCCTCTCGACAACACGACCCGCTATTTCCGGATGAAATTCTCCTTGTCCTCCAAACCGGTGAAAAGCGCGGTCGCGTTTTCCATCGACGACATCGGCGTCATCCATGTCAACGGCAAACGGCAGAAGCAGCGTCAATCGCTGGAGACGACAGTGCGTGATCTCACCCCCGACCTGGTCGCGGGCGAGAATGTAATCGCGATTGAAGCCACCAACATGACCGGCGCCGCAGGCGTCATCGTTCGGGCTGTATTCACCTTCGAAGACGGCAAAACGCTCGCAGTTAACGGTAAATTCAAAAGCGCCGACCGGATGCAGGAAGGGTGGCAAATCCCCGGATTCGACTCCTCCTCCTGGAAAGACGCCGCCTTGATCGGCCCGTGCAATATGGCGCCCTGGACCAAACGGGTCAATCATGTTCCATTCCTCGACCAAACAGGCGGGAAATAGCAATATCATGATGAAATTGCATTTGACCGCCCTGTTCTGCCTGCTTTTCACCGGCCTCTGCGGCGTGGAGAACGCCAGCTGGTTCTGGCATGAAGCGACACCCCTCGACCATACGACCCGTTATTTCCGGATGAAGTTCTCCTTACCCTCCAAGCCGGTCAAGAGCGCGGCCGCGTTTGCCGCCGATGATATTGCGACCATTTATGTCAACGGCAAGCGGCAGACACGAAGGCAGTCGCTCGAAACGACGGTGCGCGATCTTGCTCCCGATCTGGTTGCGGGTGAAAATACAATTGCAATCGAGGCGGGCAATCTGACCGGGGCGGCGGGCGTCATCGCGCGCGCCGTATTCACCTTTGCGAATGGAGAAACGCTCGCGGTCAACGGCCACTTCAAGAGCAGCGACCAAATGCAGGAGGGGTGGCAATCGCCCGCATTCGACGACTCCTCCTGGCAGAAGGCAATCCGGCTCGGCCCCTGCAATATGGCTCCCTGGACGAAGCGCGTGAACCATATTCCGTTCCTCGACCTGCCGATTGCTCCCACCCCGAAACCGGAACAGCTCGGCAAAGTCATGGTCGAAGATTTCAGCACTATTTCTTCATGGCGCGGCGCACCGGTCCGGGGAGGACGCCCCGGCGCACATCCGCCGTTCGGCTTCAACTTCGGTTCCTTCCCGGATTCGCGGCGCGACGACGGTTGGGCGGGAGTTCTCCGTTTCGATTTTTCCGAGCTGAACGGAGAAGCGGTCTTTACAAAAAATGCGGTGTTTCTGCGCGAAGTCGTTCCGACGGAAATCGAATTCTCCGCCGATGCCAAAGGCCATGCGGGTGAAATCTTTTTCACCTTCAGCGACCGGATGAAACAGACCGCCGTCTCCACCCCCATCCGCATCGGCGGCGAAGGCTGGAACAACTACCGGCTGAAGCTGACTCCCGAAACGGTTCCCGGTTTTGAAATGCTGCGCTTGCCGATTTCGATCCGCCAGCTTCATTTCAGGGCGGACAAGGCGGGAAAGGGGGAAATCCAGCTCGATGATATCGCCTTTTGCGCCGACGTATCCGCGCCGGAATGCCAAATCGCAATCCTGCCGGTCTACGAAAAACTGGCGCAGGAACCGGGAAAGCCGGGAACCATCCGCTTTCAACTGCGCAACGGGCTGCAGCAGGAAAAACGGCTCCGGCTCGCGCTGACCGTCACGGATCAAACAGGGAAAACACTGGTCGGCCGCAATGGCGAAACAACGATCAAAGCGGGCGGAATCGCCTTTCACGACTTTGCCCTTCCCCCGTTCGACCGCAAGGGAGCCTACCGCATGG
>JAVBSA010000632.1:0-9913 GCA_031556915.1 Victivallis sp. | reverse complement strand
AAGAATAACGATCTGCAAGAATATTTCAGAACAGACTAAACGCACTCCGGTTATTTTGCCAAACTAAACGCACGCCATTTTTTTGTCAAACTAAATGCACTCGCCATTTTTTCGGGTGTGCGTTTACTTTTTCAATTTTCCCTATCCCAAAATTACGTTTTTTTTCCGCCCCCCCCTTGCTTTTTACCGCGAACTGCACCATAATATATGCAATGTTACAAAAACAAAAGGCGACAAAAGATTAAAAAAGGCAATATCTTCCCCATGAACGACCGCGTTAAACCGACCGTCAGGACCATCGCCGCAGAACTCGGCATGAGCGCCATGACCATCACCCGCGCCCTCAACGGGCACCCGCAGGTGAGCGCCGAAACACGCCGCAAAATTCTCCTGAAAGTCAAAGAAGTCGGCTACGATTTCAGAGCGAAATCCAAAACCCTCCAGCAGGAACGCGCACGCAACGTAGCCATTCATTGCCCCGACGAAAAATTGTACGAAGATAATATCTTCAACTTCTATATGCGGTTGCATTACCTCTGCCTGAAACGCCTCCGCGCAGAACAGCTCCGCGGCCAATTGGTCGACCTCAACGAACACCGCGAAGCCGCATTCGAAATCATGGAGAATTGCGGCAGCCTGATCGTCCTCGGCCCCGTACTCCCCGAAGTCGTCGACGAAGTGCGCCGCCGTGACCCCAAACTCAAGATCCTCTCCGTCTTCGGCAATATCGAAGGCGTCACCCGGGTCGCCCCGGAAGACTATCAGGGCGGCGCCATGGCCGCACGCATCTTCGCGGAACACGGCCACAAACACGCCGCCGTCTTCGCCACGCTGTTCGAAGCAGGATTCCGGCGGCGGTACGGCGGGTTCGTCGCGGAATTCCACGCCCGCGTACCGGGCGGCAAAGTCGACCTCATCGAATTTGCCGAACAACACGAACTCAGCCGCGACGACTGCAACCGCAGGCAGAAACTCGACGAGTATTTCAACTCCCGGAAACAACTTCCCACCGCCTGTTTCGTGCCCAACGGATACGCCGGCCTCTTCCTCGCCGACTACCTCCTCGGCCGGGGCTGGAAAATTCCGCAGGATTTCAGCATCGTCACCTACGACAACCTCGACCTCTTCAATTTCCGCGAACCGCAGCTTTCCCGAATCTGGTTCGACCTCAAGGAGCTGGTGTCGGAAGCGGTCAACTCCCTGCAGAATCTGCTCGCGGAACGCAACGGACAACTGGTCAGCATCCATATCCCCAACCGTTATACGCCGGGGAATTCCGTCGCCGCGCCGAAACAATGAATTTTTTTACCCTTTGATGTTACAAAACAAAATATCAACATAGGAACCCGATCTCCATGAAATCCCCACTGATCCGCCACCCCCGAAACCCGATCCTGACCCCGGCCATGATGCCGTTCGACTGCTATACCGTGCACAACGCCGGCGTGACCCGCTTCGAAGGCGACGTCCTGCTGCTGCTCCGGGTGGAGACGCGTGAACGCAAGACCCGTTTCCACGTCGCCCGCAGCCGGAACGGCATCGATTTCGAGGTTTGCCCGGAGCCGATCGACTACCCGCTGAGCGAACTCGAAAAACAGGGCACCCGCCCCCACCGGTTCGACATGCGCATCACCCGGATCGGCGACGAATACCTCGTCTGCCACGCCAACTGGCTGGAACCCTGGGGCAGCATGATCAACATCGCCCGGACGAAGGATTTCATCCGGTTCGAACAGATTTCCCACTCGGTCCCGACCAACCGCAACGCCGTGCTCTTCCCCGAGAAAATCAACGGCAACTACGCCCGGCTGGAACGCCCCCAGGGCATCGACGGCCGAGGCATCATGTGGTACAGCGAATCGCCCGACCTCGAATTCTGGGGCAAACCGATGCCGGTCGCGCTGCCCGCGACCGACTGGTCGCAATTCAAGACCGGAGCCGGCACCATCCCCGTCCGCACCCCCCACGGGTGGCTCGAGGTCTATCACGCCACCGCCATGACCGCCTCCACCGAAAACTACTATCTCGGCGCTTGTCTGCTCGACCTCGAACAGCCGTGGAAAGTGATCGCAGCTCCCGCCTCCTTCCTCCTCGCCCCGGAAGAGCTTTACGAGTGCGTCGGCCAGACCCCCAACGTCGTCTTCACCGGCGGCGCATGCGAAATGCCCGACGGCAGTTATCACATCTATTACGGCGGCGCGGACACCCGCGTCTGCCTCGCAACAACCACCGTGCAAGAACTGACGGATTTTTGCTTGAATCAAAACTGATCGAAAGGAGCCGCCGTGAATAAACGAACCTTTACCTTGATTGAACTCCCGGTCAGGGACGCCGGGGGCGATTGCATCGCCGCCATCGGGAGCTTCCTCCAGAAGGAGCGGTTCGAAGGAACGCACCGCGAACTGATCTTGAAAACATTGAAAGAGATGGCATACAAACTCGGGAGGATCCCATTGTGAACGGCGCGGACAACACCGTTTTCATCGTGCCCTTCTCCCATCTGGATCTCTTCTGGGCGGGGACAAGGGACGAATGCCTTTCGCGCGGAACCCGGATCATCCGGACCGCGCTCGATTTGCTGGAACAAAACCCGGCCTACCGTTTCATGTTGGAATCAACCTCCTTCGTCGAACACTACTTACGCTGCTTCCCGGAGGAAAAAGCACGGATGGAAACCCTGGTCCGCGCCGGCAAGCTGGAGATCATCCCGGTCCGCTCGATCCTCTATACCCAGCTGCCCGCGGGCGAAACTCTGGTCCGCAATTTGCTTTACGGCAAAGCCTTCTGTCATGAAAAATTCGGTGTTTCCTCCCGCTGCCTCAGCGTTTCGGATATTCCCGGCGTGACGCCGCAGCTCCCGCAGATTGCGGCGAAGTCCGGCATGACCGCGCTCTACCTCTCGCACGGCTGCCCGCCGCACACGGATCACTGCATCTATCACGCGCCCGACGGCAGTTCCGTCAAGGCTTACGCGCCTCTCCACTATGCGAAATGCCGCGAAATCCTCGCCGACGGCGAAGAGTTCGGCCGGATGCTGGCAGGCGAACAGGAGTTCGACGCTTATTTCGGCGCGGTTCCTTGCGATCAGCTCTGCCAATGGGGCGCGGATCTCTGCGTGATCAAAGAAAACGTACTCGAAAACATCGCGCGCTGGAATCGCGAGGGACACCGCAAAATCGCTTACTCCACCTTCACGGAATTTTTCGACAGCCGTTTTCCGGCGGATCCCAAACATATTTCCGGCGAAATCCCTTCGCTCTGGCCCAATGTCGAAAGCAGCTGGCCCGACTTGTGGCCCCTCGACCTCTCTTGCGAATCGGCCATGGCCAGAGCCGAATTCTTCGGTTCCCTCGTTCCGGAACAGTTCGACCGCTCTCTGATGCGCAAAAGCTGGCACTTTCTGCTCGACGCCATGGATCACAATCAGAACGGAATCGGCGGTCCCGCCGCGGACGGCGACAAGCGCGACCTCAAACTCGCCGCCAAAGCGATCGCCGAACAGCACGCGGGCGAACTCGCGCGGATCGCGGCCGCCAAAGCGACGGCGCCAGTTGCCGGAGCGTTCCCGATCGTGATCTTCAACCCGCTCTCGTTCCGCCGTTCGGAGTTGGTGCGCGGTCGCACCGCGCTCTATGGGGAAGGCTCCGCCCGGTTCCGCGAAACCGGCAATGCGTTCCACCTGATCGATGCGGGGGGGAAAGCGATTCCGTTCCGCCTTCTTGCCCATCTCTGCGGCATGTCGGAGAGCGTCGAGGTAGAGTTTTTCGCCGAAGATCTCCCCGCGTTCGGCGCAAAGGTTTACTACATCGTTCCGGGTGAAGCGCCCGTGTTCTCCTCCCCCTTCGTGATCCGCGACGGCGCCGGACGCGACCGGATCGAACCGCGTTGCGCCGCCGGCAACCACGAATTCGAAAACGAATTTTTCCGCCTCGAAATCGACCGGGTGACCGGCGAACTCACGCTGTTCGACCGCAAGGCCGCGCGAACGCTGTTCCGCAGGAGCGCCATCCTGGCGCTCGAGGAAACGCGCGGCGACTACATCTGCAACATGGATCTCACCGGCAGATCGTTTCCCGCCGTCGCCGAATCGATCCGCTGGAGCGAGCCGGACGCGGTTTCTCTCGACATCTTCATCGCCGGAACCGTCTACAACAGCAAATTCACCCAGAAGATCACGCTTTGGGCCGGTGCGCCGACGGTGGAGATCGAAAACAGCATCGAATGGAAGGCGGGCTCGTTCGTCCGCATCGAGCAGGCCTTCCCGTTCGATTCGGCGGAAGAGGCGGTCATCCGTTACGGCGTGCCCTTCGGCAGCGTGACCTACCCGGAAACCGTTTATTCCGCCGGCGGACTCGCCTTCGGCGAACTCGTCACGCCGGAACGCGGCAGCAACCCGGACGACGCGATCACCCGGATCCGGCTGGCGTCGAAATGGCTGTCGCTCCGCGATTCGCGCGGCGGCGCAACCGTCGCGGCAACGGGGCGGATGTGGGAGTTCGACGGCAACTGCGTCCGCAATTGCATGGTGCGCGGCACCGGCTATTCCTCTGGCGCAAATTATTGTTTGCCCGACGGATCCCGGGCGGCGATGGCGCGCCCGCCGGCCGGCACGTACCGTTTCCGCTACCGGATCACGCCGGGCGAAATGCCGCGTTGCGGCTGGGAGCTCAATGCGCCCCCGGTTCCGGTCGGCGTCGGCGTCTCGATTCCTTCCGCCGCGCCCGGGCTCGACCTGCCGCCGATGCCGGATGCGACGTCAAGTTCGGTCAACATCTGCAATGTGAAACCGGCCGAAACCGAAGGAATCGTCTTCCGCTGCTTCGAGGAGAACGGCGCCGAAAGCGTGTTGCACCTGCCGGAAATCCCCGGCCGCACCTGGTTTGAAACCAACCTGATGGAGGACTCGCCGGAACGGATTCCGGAGCTAGACATCACATTCCGTCCCTTTGAAATCAAAACGTTTCTGCTCAAGTGAAAGGAGAATCATTGTGAAAAAAAGAGAATTTACCCTCATCGAACTCCTGGTCGTGATTGCGATCATCGCAATTCTCGCCGCGATGCTGCTGCCCGCGCTCAACAAAGCCCGCGAATCCGCCCGCGGCTCCGCTTGCGTCAACAACCTCAAGCAAATCATGCAGGGCGCTTTCTTTTACGCCGGCGAAAACGATGATTTCCTGCCCATGGCTTACGGCGAAGTCTACGACGGCTACGGCACCTGGTGGCTCATGATCGCCAAACGGATGGATCCGACCGCCGGCATGTACATCATGCCGGAATCCAAGCTGAAGCTGTTCCATTGCCCCAGCAATAAGGGGAATTATGTCCACGACAAACTGCCCACCTCCGAAATCACCGCCGGCAGCGTCTCCGGCGCCGGCAATTATTGGCGGATGCAGACCAATTACACCTATTACACCCGGTGCGGCCGCATCGACTGGTTCCGGGCCAGCGGAACGAGCTGGGCCAAGCCTTACGGCCCGAAAAAGATCGGCCGGATCCGGCACGCCTCGGCGGCGCTCCTCATCATGGATGGTTACGGCAGCCAATCCCCCTCGACCGATGCCAACGGCGCGGTGATTTTCAACCGTCCCGACACCGACGGCGCCAGCTACAACGGCAATCAGTACACCCCCATCAACACCCACGTCTCCTACCCCCACAACGGCCGCGGCAATTGCGCCATGGTCGACGGGCACGTGGAGTCGGCAACCCTCGCATGGGGTAAGCCGGACAGCTATATGCAATGGCCGAATCTTTATTGAAAGGAGTTTTCATAATGTACGGAAAAAATGTGATCGGAGCATTCGCCCTCGGCGGAGCTTTATTGGGAGCGGCGGAGCTGCTCCCCAACGGAACCTTCGAACAGCGCTTCAAAGATTGGCGCTACCCCGACTGGGCGGGCAAGCCGGAACCGGGTGAAATCGTCACAGACGTCGTCTACGGCGGCAACTTCGCCTACCGCATGGGCCGCGAAGGCGACAAGCAGAACGACCTCTACACCGTCTTCAAGCCGGAACCGGGCAAATCCGTCCGGGTGAGTTTCCGCTGGAAAGGGGAAAATCTCGGAGAAAACGACGTCGAAGTGCGCATTCTCCGCTCAGGCAAGGGCGAAGACGGCAAATCGAAGGTCTTCGGCTGGGCCGCCAACCCCGCCGGCAGCGGCGTCAATCTGCTCGCCAAGGCGGGCGGCACTTTCGCCTGGAAAGAGGTGAATTTCACCATTGACGGCAAAGAATTCCCCGCCGAGGTGACCAGCTGCAACTTCTACATCAAACGCGCAAACACCGGCCAGGGGCACCTCTGGATCGACGAAGTATCGATCAAAACGCTCGATGAAAGCGAAACGCCGGTCAAAAAACTGGCCCGGTGGCAGCACGAAACCTGGAAAAACATCCCGGCGCCCGGCGCCTTCGACAGTTCGGTAACCCGGACCGGCGGCGGCTCCTACGCCATGCACCGGCCCGAACAGAAGGGGGGCAACCTCCTCCAGCGTCTGCCGTGGATTCCGGGCGAAGGAGTCAAAGTTTCGTTCTATCTCAAGGGCGACAACGTGCCCGAAAAAGACGTGACGATCCGCGTTCTCGCCCAGCAGTCGGGCAAAAGCCAGTGGATCGCCATGCCTCCCGGCAGTGGCGTCAACATCCTCGCGACCGCGGGCGGTTCGTTCGACTGGAAAGAGGTGACGTTTGTGATCCCCTCCGCCGCGATGCCGTTCGACGGCGGCGGGTTGCAGCTTTTCATCAACCGGGCGGACAACAGCCGGGGCACGCTCTACATCGACGACCTCACCGTCACCCCTGTGAAGGCGGAAGCGGAAAAACCGGTTGCGAACCTGTTCCCGGGCGACGGCTCGTTCGAAGGAGGCAGCTCTTTTTTTCAATTGCCGCCCGATGAAGCCTTTGCGTTTCACGGGCGGCGTTCAATCAAGATGGATGCGGCTCTCGAAAGCGTGACCACGGGGTATCTGTTCCGGACGATGCGCCCCAACCGCCCCTATGTTCTCTCCGGCTACGCCAGGGCGGAGAACGCGGTTCAACTTTCCGTCATCGCCGATTCCCACCGTTACGAGCATATCGGCACGACCCGGGTCGACCTCCCGGCGGGCGAATGGAAGCGGTTCACCGTACCGCTCGCTCCCCAGAAGCTGGTCACCAGTTTCCGGATCGGGCTCAAGAAGCCCGAGGGAACGACGGTTTATTTCGACGCCTTCCAGCTCGCCGAGGGAACCGCCGCCGGGGTCTATTCGCCGGAAGCCCCCCTGTCGCTCGGGATGGACCGCACCGGTTCCCCCGGCGAAATCGTCTTCGCCGGCAACACGCCCCTCAAACAGACCATTCGCTTGTACAACAACCTCGACCGTCCGCTCAAAGTTAAGGTCACGGCCGCGCTTGACACCTTTCAGGGCGGAACCGGTCTCCTCGCCGAAGAGCTCACGCTTGCCGGCGGCGAAACGTGGGTGAAGGAATTGACCTTGCTCAAAGCTCCGGCCACCGGTTATTACGTGCTCCGCCTCAATGCCGAGGCGGAAGGGAACCGTTATTCCGCCAATTTCCCGACGGCCGTCACCGAGCCGCCGGTCGCGGCGAAGAAAGGATCCTATTTCGGGCTCCACCCGATGGGGCCGACCTCGCCCGCCATTCTCTCCCGGATCGGCGTCAAAGCGACGCGCGACATGCCCGGCTGGGGCTATACGCCCGAAAAGGACGGCCAATACCAGTTCTCCCGCCACCGGCTCGATTACGCCGATTCGGGGATGGAATCGTTGATGACCGTCAAAGTGAGTGTGGTCCCCAAGCGTTTTCAGCGCGCCGGCCTGCCCTTCGCCGATTTCGCCGAAGCCAACCGTTTCGTGAAACAGATGGTCGAATTCTATTCCGTCAAGATCCTCGACTGGGAAATCGAGAACGAACCCGACCTCGTCTGGCCCAATCTCTATAAAAAAGGCGTCGAAGAATCGGCCCGCGACTACGCCGCTTACGTCAACTCCGCCGCTCCCGTCGTCAAGGCGGTCAAGCCCGGGATCCGGCTCCACGCCTCCGGTGTATCCGGCGTCGATTTCAACGCCGGTTTTCCCTTCACCCGGACGGTGCTCAAAGAGGCGGGCAAGGCGATCGACGTCGTCCCCGCCCACCCCTACGCCAACGCCCGTTATGTCGGCCCCGACCGCAGCGACATCGGCCCCGAAGCGAACGAAGTCTACCGCAAAACCCGTGACCTTCAGCGTTTCATCGCCGAAGCGGGCGGGAAACAGCCCGTCTGGTTCGGCGAAATCGGCTGGGCGCTCGATGTGGAAGAGGATTTTCTCAGCGATGCGGCGCTCCGCCACGCCCAATACCTCACCCGGCTGATGCTCATCGGCAAGGCGCTCGGCGTCGAAAAGGTGATGTATTTCCTCGCCGACTTCTGCATCGAAAAGGAGCGGTTTTATTACGGAATCTGGCGCAATACGCTGCCGCTGCCCGCCGCGCTGGCCTACGCCGCCTGCGCCCGGCAGATGGAGGATGCGGTCCCTTACGCGACCGTCTCCAACACCGACATCCAGTGCTTCGCCTACCTCGACCGCGACCAAAAGCCGCTCGCGGCGCTGTGGACCGGCAACGGAGCGGAAGCTGCCGCGGTTCTGCCGCTGGATGTGAAACAGCTCAAAGCCTATAATATCTTCGGGAAGCCGATTCCATTGGAAAAAGCCGAAATCAAACTTTCCGGCTCCCCCGTCTACCTCGCGTTCTCCGGTAAAGCGGAAGATTTCGTCAAAGCGCTCAAAGCCGCCAAATACGATCTGCCGCCGGTGGAAGCCGGGTGGCGGCTCAAAAACGCCTCCACGCTTGAAATCACGCTCACCAACCTGCGGAGCGCCCCGCTTTCGGGCCGGGCCGTGCTCCTCGGCGAACCGGGCAAAGCGCAGGAACGCAAAATCGCGATCGAACCGGGCAAGCAGCTGAAACTCGTCTTTGAAAGCTCCGGCTCCCTCAACGGCCTCGAACGCATCCTCAAAGTGGAGAGCGATCTCGGCGAACTGGTCAGCCGTTACCGGGCGGAATTCCTGCCCTGTCCCGCCGGAACTCCGGCGGATTTCAACGGTCCGAAACTGCCCGCCAAGGGGCGGCTGCCCCGGATGGCGAGCCGCGATTTCCTGATTCCCAACGATCCCGAAAACGGTTATGACGGTCCCGAAGACCTTTCGATCGAAAGCGCGGTCGCCTATGACCGCGAGAAGCTCTACCTCGCCATCAACGTCGAAGACGACATCCATTGCCAGACCAACTCGGCGGAACGGCTCTGGGCGGGGGATTCGATCCAGCTGGCGATCGACACGCTGGCGGACGCGCTCCCCAACGTCTACGGCTTCGCCCCGGACGATTACGAGCTCACCTTCGGCCTCAACAATGACGGTCCGCAGAAGGCGTTCGAGTACATCTATGAGCGCGGCCGCCGCAACGAAGCGCTCGGCGCCGTGGAATGCAACATCACACGGCAGGGGAATCAAACCTGCTACCGGATCGCGATTCCATGGCAAGTCCTGAAGCTCGAGCCGCGTCCCGGCATGATTTTCGGCATGAACTTCATCGCCAACGACAACGACGGCCACGGCAGGAACTACTGGATGGGCCTCACTCCGGGGATCGGCGAAGCCAAAAATCCCTACGCCTACCGCAAGTTCGTTCTGGAATAACACCGCACAGCCGCCTCTCTTTTGCAGGGAGAGGCGGTTTTTTTGAAAAAAAGAGCTTTTTTTTCATTTCGGAGTGGTCAAATCACCGGAACCGGGCTATCTTATACGATAGTATTATGCACTGGATCGTAATTTAACACGAAAAAGAGAGCGAAACATGGGCAACCTGAAGAAAAAACGGCGTAAAAAAATCGCCAAACACAAGCGCAAAAAGCAGCTCAAGCTGATGCGGCACAAGAA
>JAVBSA010000427.1:0-4159 GCA_031556915.1 Victivallis sp. | reverse complement strand
TTGACGCCGATCTTTCCGGCCGTGGTGTTCGCTTCGGTGAAGCCGTAGTCAATGTTGGCCTTCAGCGTGTGCAACGGCACCCGGCCTTCTTTGTACTGCTCTTCACGGGCGAGTTCCGCACCGCCGAGGCGGCCGGCACAGTTGATCTTGATGCCGTCGACGCCCATTTCCATCGCGCTCTGAATCGAGCGCTTCATGGCGCGGCGGAAACCGATCCGGCGTTCCAGCTGCTGCGCGATGCTTTCGGCAACCAGCTGAGCGTTGGTTTCGGCGCGGCGGATTTCGCTGATTTCAACGAAAACTTCCTTGCCCTTGGCGATTTTGGCGACTTCGGCCTTCATGGTCTCCAGCTCGGCGCCCTTTTTGCCGATCAGCAGGCCCGGACGGGCCGAGGAGATGATGATACGGACGCGGTTCGCGTACCGTTCGATCTGAATCCGCGCGATCGCGGCGGCCGCGAACTTCTCCTTGACGAACTTGCGGATCGCAAGGTCCTCATGGAGCCACTCGCCGAAGAGATTCTTGCCGCCGAACGCTTTGCTCGGAAACCAGCGGGATTCCCAATTCTTGGTGAGGGCTGTTCTCAATCCGATCGGATTTACTTTCTGTCCCATCGATGCAATCCCTTTACTCGTTGTCCGTCAGAATAATTTCCAGGTGGCTGGTCCGCTTGCGGATCCGGCCGGCCGAACCGCGCGCTTTCGGACGAAAACGCTTGATGATCGGCCCGGGGCTGACCAAAGCAGCCTTCACGGTCAGCGCCTTGCGGTTCAAGTCGCTGTTGTTCTCAGCATTGGCCACGGCAGAGCGCAGAGTGTCGCCGATCAGACCGGCCGCTTTCCGCGGGCTCAGCTCGACGATCGCCAGCGCCTCGACGGCGGACTTGCCCTGGATCAGGCGGGAGACGTGACGCGCCTTTTCCGGACTGATCCGCACATTCCTTGTCAAAGCTCTTACTTCCATAAAAATTTCCTAGCTTGTTTTTTAGGAACCTCAAAGCGAATTTCACTCGCCGGTTCCTTTTTCTTCGCCCGCCACGGCCTCCATACCCGGAGTCAGATCTTCGATACTGCCTTTGATCGGTACCGCTGCCGCGACGGTTGGTCGTACACCGACCAGCCTGAGCTGCACCGTCAGGTCCTTTCCGGACTTGTAGAGCATCCCCGGAAAGGCACCTTTCCCGGATCCCACAGACAGTATCGCGATGCCCAGCTCCCGATCCAGCGCAAGAATTCGACACGTTCGCAGCGCATCGAATCCGGACACCTCATCCGAAGCATTCGTCATCGCAATAAACCGGCGCGCATCCCGCGAGAGAGCATCCAGCTCAAGCTGAAGCTCCGCTTTTCGCACTTCCCCAATCGGCACTTCCCGCAGAAAGGTGCGCATCCGGTCGCAGAAACCGATGGATTTGAGGGCGAGCCCGCCTCCGTCATTTAAAACCGCCGCCAACACATTCAACAGTTGATCTTCCCGCTTGCCGTCTTTTCGCACAGTCCCCTCAGCCGGGACCCCGGCAAGCCACAACCGGAGCTGGCGACAGCTCTCGTTTTCCGCTTGAAAATTTTCTCTCAACTCATTCAGCCGCTTTCGCAGCCGGGCGGTTTCATTTTCCAGAGCTTCCTTCTCAAGCTCCAGTCTCTTCGCCCGTTCCGCCAGCAGGTCCGCTTCATCGCGCAACCGGTTCAACTCCCGCAGCCGTTCAGCATCGTTCGGCCGGTTCGTCACCGTCGCGCCGGAAGAATTTCCCGCGTCGGATTGATTCTCAGTACCATAGGCACAAAACATGCCACAGGCCATGAGAGTGGTTAAAATAGCCCATATCTTCCATTTTATCAAGCTGATATCGATAAAAAAGCGACTTTTTCTCGTTTTTCTCACGTCAATCCCCCCGTTTTCGCCGATAAACGGCATTTATCGCGCCGATCCGGCGTTTTTTTCGGCTTTTTCGGCGGTATGTCGTCTCATAAATGTCGTCCATCGCGACTTTCTCCTCTTCTTGTTCATCCGGAACCGGCGACTCCGGTTCCGTCTCCGATTCCGTAGCCTGCGGTTTGCCGCGCCCGGCGACGAGAAGGGCGAGCTCGAACAGCAGCCAGCTCGGTATGCCGAGCATCAGCTGGCTTACAATATCGGGCGGAGTCAGGATCGCCGCCAGAATGAATATCAAAAGTACCGCCACGGGGCGGCTTTTGCGCAATGTACCGACTTCGACCACGCCTGCGCGCACCAGAATGATCAAGAGCAGCGGCAGCTGGAACATCAGCCCGAAGCTCAGGCAAAGCAGCGTCACCAGATTGACGAAATGCGCGTAACCGATGATGGGCGTCAGCGATTCGCGCGCCATTTCGAGGGAGAAGCGGACCAGGAACGGCGTCACGCCGAACAAACTCATGGCCATCCCCGCCAGGAACAGCAGCACGGCGATCGAAAGCAGCTGAAACGCCGCTTTCCGCTCATGGCGATACAGCGCGGGAGCAATGAACCTGCCGGCCTGCCAGAGAATCACCGGCGAAGCGGCGAGCATCGCCAGGAAAAGCCCGATCTTGAGCTGGACGATCAATGGCTCCATCGGCGTAAAGTAATGGAGCGTGAAATTCTCCGGGCACACCAGGCGGATCAGCAGATCCAGAACCGCCGGAGCGGCAAAAAAACCGGGCAGCAGAAACAACGCCGTCGCCGCGACGCTCCACCAGAGCGCGCTCCGCAACGCTTCGAGATGGGAAAAAAGGCTCCCCTCGGCGGAATCACTCATTTTTCGTCTTTGTCGTCGTTCGGAAGTTTTTTCTCTTCCGCCGCCTCGCCGCTCTTCCGGACTTCGTCGACAACCGAGTCGCGCGCATTCTTGAACTCGCGCGTCGCCTTGCCCAGCGCCCGCGCCACCTCAGGAATCCGTTTGGAACCGAAAAATAAAAGAATGATTGCGAAGATAACCAGCAGTTCCGTCCAGCCGATGCCCATGATCCGTTTTCTCCAATGAGTTATAATTATTTACAATATAACCCGCTGCACGCGTTTTCGCAAATCCCGAAGAATGCCGCGTTTCGACCGCGGCGCCGGCGCGACCGGGGCAAGGACGAGTTCCACCTGATTCTCAAAGGCTCTTCCGGCTTCGGGCCAGGCGATAGCGGCCGGGCGAGATGCCGAAACGGCTGCGGAAGCAGCGGATGAAATAGATGTCGCTCTCAAAGCCGCACATCGTACCGATCTCCTTCACGGAGCGGATGGTTTCCTGAAGCATCTGCTCCGCATAATCCAATCTGGCTTGAAGCACATAGCCCTGAAAGCTGCTCCCGCTGTATGTCTTGAACAGAAAAGAGAGATAGGATTCGCTGAGGTGGAACTTGTCAGCCAACTCCTTCCGGGTAATTTTCCGCAGATAACATTGCTCTACGTATTCGAGGACGCGGTAAAACTTTTCCTGTGCGCTGTCGAGAGGGCGATAATCGGTGTTGCTCTCCTCCGCAGCGAGCAGGAAAAGGGCTTTGACGATATGAATCCAGATGGAGTCGTCGGGATATTCCCGGAGATTTTTCAAGACGTTGAAGAGCTCCTTGAGAGCCGTGGGAGCCGGGCGGGGAATGATGCAGTTGCAGCTTTCCGGAGCGCTCCCGGCGGAAGCGACGGTGTGCGTGGAAATCCGCCAGAAGGACTGTTGCAGAGAGAGAACCAATATCTCTTGCTCGGTTTCATAGGAACAGAATTCCCAGAGGTTTTTCCTTTGCAAATAGAGGTCGCCCGTTTCCAGAAGAACCTCCCGGCGGCATTTATCCAGCGACAGCGGCTCCCGTTTGCTCCCGGAGAGTACGACCACCAACCGGTCATACGGCATCAGCGGCGCCGCCCCGGCGGGAGCGGGAGCGACTCCGTCCGGCAGGAAAAAACGGCGCAACGGCAAATCCGCGGCGGCATAGCGGAGTTTTTCCAGCAATTGACTCTGGTCATTCATCTTTATTCAAGATACCATACAATCGTTTTATCAATAGGAGAATTCTTCTATTCTCAAACGGAATTTTTTGTGTCATAATATATCTTGGCAAGGGAAAAAGTCAAGATATACCCGGGAGACAATTCTTTAACTCCGTTGCAAATTCAAAGGATATACAGGACATGTGGAAGACAGGAAGAGTCATTGCACCATACAGCCCGGATGCCGTTC
>JAVBSA010000141.1:0-8176 GCA_031556915.1 Victivallis sp. | reverse complement strand
ATACCGCGTCAGCGGTGCTTCCTATTGCCGGAGGCAATGCTTCATCGCAAGGCGGAGAGAAGAATGAAGCGTGCCTTCGGCACATGAAGCATCGGAGATATGAAGCACCGCTGCGCGGTATGAAGCGAAGCCTTGCGGCTTCATTTTTTTGCCAAAGGCAAAAAACGCCTCCCCATCTTACCCCGCCAGCGTGCCTTGGCTCCCCCGGCTATCCTGTCCCGGCAGCTCCACCGAGATTCCATACCCGGAATTCTTCTTGCCCTTGCCCTTGTCCGCCGAAGCAACCTTCAGCGCATAGTCGCCTTCGCCGAACAGGAACAAACCGTCCTTTCCGGCCTTGACCGCGGTCAGGACCTCTTTGCCCTTCTTGTCCAGCGTCACCTTGTAAACGGTCATGACGGCATGTTTTTCATGTTCAAGATTCAGGTTGAATCCGTAACTGCCCGCCTGTTCCAGCTCAATGCCGAACTTGAAGAAGTCCACCGCATCGCCGAAACCAACCCACTCGCCGGCAACGCCGGCGGCAAGATCCAGCACGCCAACCCCGGCGTCGCCCCAACTGTCATTGGCGATCCCATTTCCGGCATTATCGAACAATGTGCCGCCAAACGCCAGATCATAACCCGTGTTGAGCCCCTTGGCCGCCCCGGCGGCCTCCACCGATACGCAATAACTTTTACTGCCGTCAAGAAGCAGCCCGGTGATCGCGCCCCCCGTCGATTTCACCGAAATTGATTTGAGTTTCTTCAGCTTGGTATTCGCAACCACTTCATACACCGTCATTTTTACGGTGTTCTCCACGCCGGAAATCGTAAAGTCATACGAACCGCTCTCCGTAAGTGCAAGCCGCCGGTAATCGAGCTTGTCGCCGAAGCCGACCCACTCGCTGAGCCGTTCGCCGAACGCAAGCGCGGGGGCGGAACTCCAAATGCCGTCCGCCGCCTCGTTGGCGCGGGTGAATTCCGTTCCGCCGAACTTAAAATCGTAAACGGTGCCGAGCCCCTTCGCCGCGCCGGGCGCCTCCACGGAGACGCAATAGGTCTTGCCGGCGTCCAGAAGCACGCCGGTGATTGCTCCCCCCGCCGGTTTGATCGAGACAGACTTGATCTTCTTCAACGACTCCAGACCCGTTTTGACATTTGCAATTACTTCGTAGACAGTTGCTTTTACGGTATTCACCAGGCCGGAAACCGTGAAGTTGTACGAACCGCTACGGGTCAGTACCAGGTGGCGGAAGTCGATCTTGTCGCCGGATCCCACCCAATCCGAGTATTCCGCGCCGAAACCGATGTCCGTGGCGGGACTGTTCCGCTGCCGCAACAACGCCCAGGAATCATCCAGGTTCAATAACGTGTTCCAGGAAACGATGTCACTGGCATTGCCGGCCGCATCGAAAGCACGGAAGGATACCGTCTCGCCGGCGGAACATTTGACCGGATCGAGATAGCTTTCCCAATCCGTGCCGTTCACCGAATATTCGCGAATTGCGGAGTCTTTGGAGAACGCGGCCGAGACAATCACCTCGGATTTGCCGCCGTTGTCGGCGGTCGTGACGGAAATCACCGGAAGCGCCGGCGGCGTCCGGTCGATGTTGCTTACCGTATAAGCAACCGATGAACCGATATTCCCGGCGGTGTCGGCACAGCGGAAATACAGCGTGCCGTTTTCCCGCACGGTCACGCTGGTGGTGTACTCCCGGAAGCTTTTGCCGTCGAGACTGTACTGGATGAAAACCGGGCTGCCCGCATCCTGTTTGCACGTCGCGCCGACCTCCACGTTTTTGTTGGTGGCAGCGGTGATATCGGCGGATACCAGCGGTTTATCCGGTGCTGTCTTGTCGATGTTATCGACTGTAAACTGTGCCGTGCCTTCGTTCCCGGCGGCGTCAGTCGCCCTGAAGTAGATTGTTTCGTTGGCGGTCATCGTGACGCCGGCGACATAATCCGACCACTTGCCGTTGCCGATCTTATACTGCTTCGACGCCAGAAAACAGTCGTCGGCGAAAACCGCACTCACAGTGATATTTTGATTGGTCATAACCTTGATATCAGCAGAGATATCGCCGATCGTCGGAGCTGTTTTGTCGATGTTGCCGACCAGGTGTTCGGTGTAAATCACCATGCCGTTGCTGTAAGTGCTGCGGAAACGCAATTCCGTTTTTTCCGTAACCGTAAACGCGCCGTCATACAGGAGCCACGAATTCCCCCCATCGAGAGAGTATTCGTTTTTGCCGGATTCCGGGTCGTACTCCAGAGTGACCGATACATCCCGGTTGGTCCACTCTTCCGTACTGAGGCTCACGATCGGGTACCCGCCGGAGGAGGCTTTGATGTCGAGACACAGGTCGCTGCCGCTGCGGGTCAGGGAATAGGATTTCCCCAGCAACCGGAATTCCGCTCCGCCGACGGTGAGCGACCCGTAAGCGGCCGTGCCGTCGCCGACGGTGACGGTATTGGTGAATCCGGCCGCGCCTTGTGCGAGCCTGTAAGTCCCCACCTCCTGCGTTGCGGAAACGGTAATAGAGTAAACCGGCGCGCCGGTAACCGCCGAAAGATTATTGATCACATAGTCATCCGCGGCGCTGCGGTCCGACAGGGAAAAGTCGATGATTCCGCCGCCGGAGACGGCGACCGAGCCCCCCTGTTCCACAGCCAGTGTTCCACGGTGGATTCCGCCGGAAATCACCAGCGAACCGCCGGAGCGCACCGTTGTCCGGCTTGCCGAGCCGCCGGAATAAATCACAGCGCCGTATCCCGATGCAATCTCCAATTGATCGAAACCGGCGGCCTTGCTGACGACCCCGGCCCGGGCTCCCCCGAAATAGCAGTCGGCTTCCCGTTCCAGATGGATTACCGTCGCTCCCGCTTCGGAAGCGATGGAGCCCCCCCACGGATTGAAAACAATGCTGACCGTCCCACCCTTGAAGACGTACAGCAATCCGCCGTAGTTCACAATGGTATCGTTCGCAATGCCGCCGCCGGAGACGAACAGCCACCCCTCGTTGCCGATGGTGGTATGGTTCGCGACGCCGTCGTCGATGATTTTCATTTGCCCCTGCGAGTGGATGACGGTATTGTTCGCCACAGCGCCGCCGGAAATCAGCATATTGCCTCTGGAATTCACCGTCGTATTGTTCACCACGGCTCCGCCGGAGACGAACAGCCACCCCTCGTTATTGACGACGGTATTGTTGGCGACGCCTCCGCCGGAGACGAACATGGAGTCATGCCGCAGCTCGATTCCGGTGCTGCTTATGCCCGATTCGACGTCGTAACGGGCGGCATAGCGCTCGAGCGCGTTCCCTTCATGCTCCAGCCCGAAGACGATATGGTCGGTTTCGTGGGCGATGACGCCGGCGATCTGTTCGACGGACTCGGTGCCGTCGAGAATGACAAAGGCGTTGTCGTCGGCGATCCGGTTGCCGCGGTCGATGGTTTCGGCGAGGCCCCGGACATTGCCCAGATCGCCGGTGTAGCCGACGTAAACCGTGGAAAATGCGATTCCGACCGGGCGTTCGGTGACGAAAATCACGTTGGAGCCGGAATACCGGTCGTTGAGGGCGGCGGTGATGTCGCAAATTTCCTCCCGGCTCAACAGCGAGTCGGTCAGCTCCACCCGGTCGACGGTCAGGAGCTCGCCGTTGTAAACAGTAGTTTCACCGTCGAAATCCAGGTAAATATACTGGATCTCCAACAACGTCTGAATTCCGCCCGCCGTGTTCATAACCGATCGCCCTTATTCCTGCTGCTTCATTGCTTCGACATGTTTCTGAAACGCCGGAATCTTTTTGATTGTCGTCATAACCTGTTCCGCAGAAATCAGTTTTGTGCACTCGAAGTGACGCTCCGTTCCCTTCTGGCGCGGGCACCACAGAAAGTCGAAGTGGTCGAAATCGATCCGCATATCGTTCCAGCAGCTGTGGCAGGTGTGATAATTGATGACCCGGTAAGGCGTTTCAAATTCGTTGGTCGGGTGCGTGAAGCCGGAAATCATCACCACCGGCACTTTGCACCCCCAGGCCACCCAGGAGAGGCCGCTCGACAGCCCGACGAAAAAGTCGGCGTCCTTAATCAGGTTCACCCGCTCCTGAAGCGGAATATCCCCGGTGAAATCTTCCGCGCCGTAAGGAATGTAATTCCAGTTCAACCCCACGCCGTAAACCGGCTGTTTGTCGATGCACAACACCCGGTAACCGTTTGCTTTCAAGAATTTTACAATCTCGATCCAGCCGAACGGATTGTTCCAGTATTTCGCCTGGCTCGAACTCTGCGCCGCAATGCAGACGTAGGGTTCTTTTATTTTCCGTTCCGCCGAGAGATTGAAGCGCGGCGGAATATCCGCCGGGTCGACGCCGAGAATGTAGCCCGCCGTACGGTGCAAACCGATATACCGGAAATCGATCGGCTGGTTATCGACGTTCCCCTTGAAGAACAACCCCATATAGTAAGTGGCGTACGGTTTAAAGTTCGCAGTCTCTTCCGGCGGAATGAAGGTGATGTTCGGGTACTGGTCTTTGACCAGGGCGGCAATCCACGGAGTCATCACGCAGATGAGCCGGCACCCGTGTTTCAGCTGAAACCGTTCCACATACGAGAACCAGCCGATGCTGTCGCCGATGGTGCCGACCGGCAGCTGGATCATCACTTCTCTGTCTTTGCAATCGTAATCGTGGGTGAAGATCGGTTCCGTGCCGCCTTTGGCGTGAATGACCAGCCGGAAACGGATATAGAACTTCTTGACGCTGGTGACATAAGCCCCCGGTACGGTATCGGCGGAGTAAAGAATGATTCCGGTATCGATATCGGAGAAGGTGACGTGATACTCTTTGCCGTTGTGCGGGAAGAGGATGCGGATTCCTTCATTGAAGTCGAATTTGATTCCTTCGACCGCGTCCATGGTCGGGACATCGGGCATTTTGCCGTAGATTGACGGTTGTTTCGGCGGTTCCTGCGGCGCCGGAACCGGAGCTGCCGGGGTGGCGCCGAGGGTCATATTCATAGAGTCCGCCGGTTTGATCGAAAAATTCATATCCGCCATATCGAGAAATCCTTTTTATTCACGCGTAATGTTATAATGAAATACTTTACTGTCAATCCGCGTCAAATCAAGACGAAAATCAATTGAATCTGTAAAAAGAACGGTTAAAGCGCGGTGTCAAGGAGGGCGGTGGCCGCATGAAGAAGACCGATGGCGTGCGGAATACCGAGAGGGTGCCGGAAAACACTGGTTCCGGCCACGATGAGGTTGCTGCCGTGGGAAGCGACTTCCGCAATGGTATGTTCGTCGATTCCGCCGTCGGTTTCGAGTTGAATGTGCAATTTCCGGCGGATGATTTCCCTTTTAATGCCGGCAAGTTTGGACATTTGATCTTTCATGAACGACTGCCCGCCGAATCCGGGTTCCACCGTCATGACAAGCACGAGGTCGATTTGATCGAGCCACGGGAAAACCGCTTCCGCGGGCGTGCCCGGTTTGAGCGAGATTCCGACGGTGCACCCGGCTTCGCGGATGGCAGCGATGACTTTTGCCGTGGGCTCCCCGCATTCGAGGTGAAACGTCAGGTGATCGCTGCCCGCGTCGGCGAACGCCTTGGCGTACCGCATGGGCTCGGAAATCATAAGGTGGGTGTCGAATAACAGTTTGCTGTTTTTGCGGATGCTCTTGATGACCGGCGGCCCGAAAGAGATGTTGGGCACGAAATGCCCGTCCATCACGTCAAGGTGCATCACATCGCATCCCCCGGCGGTTGCAGCGGCAATATCCTGGTCCAGGCGGCCGAAATCGGCGGCAAGGACGGAAGGCGAAACAAGAATCCGGTCAGTCGGCAGTGTGCGCAAATCATTCAGCATAGAAGAACTCCGTTTTATATATTGTTTATCAATATACATGCGGAAAGCAACGATTTCAATTGAGAGCCGTACTCCAAAACGTTACTTGACTTCGCGGATTTTGGCTCCGAGCAAGTTCAGTTTATCGACGAGGTTCTCGTAACCGCGGTAGATGACTTCGGCCGAGTGGATGGTGCTTTCGCCGCGGGCGCACATGGCGGCGATCACCATCGCCATTCCGGCGCGGATGTCGGGGCTGGACATGGTGACCGCGTGCAATTGCGCTTTGCCGGTGATCACGACCCGGTGGGGGTCGCATACGATCGCGTTGGCGCCCATGCTGATCAGGCGGTCGGCGAAATAGATCCGGCTTTCAAACATCTTTTCGAAGAACATGACCGTTCCGCGGCACTGGGTGGCGGCGACGATGGTACAGCTCATCATGTCGGAGGGATACTGCGGCCAGGGGCCGTCTGAAATCTGCGGGATATGGCCGCCGAAATCGCATTCGATCTGCGGTTCCTGGCCGCCGGGCAGAAAAATGTGGTCGGGCCGCAATTCCATTTGAATACCGAGACGCTCGAAGACGCGCCGGAGCATCCAATAGTGGCGCACTTGCGTGCCTTCGACCCTCACTTCGCCGCCGGTTGCGGCGGCAAGGGCGAGAAAGCTCCCGGCTTCGATATGATCCCCGACCATGGTGTAGTCGCAGCCGTGCAGTTTTTCGACGCCTTCGATTTCGACGGTATTGCTCCCCGCGCCGGAAATCTTTGCGCCCATCGCCGTGAGAAGATCGGCGAGATCCTTGACGTGCGGTTCACAGGCGGCGTTGTAGAGAATGGTTTTCCCTTTGGCCAGAACCGCGGCGATCAGGATCTGTTCGGTCGCGGTCACACTCGCTTCATCCAGAAAGAGTTCACGCCCCTTCAAGCCGTGCGGAGCGCGGAAACGGTAGGTGACGGGGCTCGGCTCCATCTCGGCTCCCAATTTGCGGAGCCCGTAAAAGTGGCCGTCGAGCCGGCGGCGGCCGATCACGTCGCCGCCCGGCGGGAAAAGCTCGGCGCGCCCGCAGCGGGCGAGCAGCGGAGCGGCAAACAAAATGCTGGTCCGGTTCCGTTCGCAGAGCGCTTTTGAAATCTCCGTGGTTTTCACATCCGTGCAACGCAGGCGGACCACATGGTTCTCGAACGTATAGCCGGCACCGATCTCCCCCGCGATGTCCAGCATGGTACGCACATCGAGGATGTCGGGGACGTTGCGGAGCGTAATCTCTTCATCGGTAAGCAGAAGCGCCGCAATCATCGGCAGCGCCGCATTCTTGTTGCCGGAAATTCTGACACTGCCGCGAATCGGCGCGCCGCCCTCGACTTTCAAACTCAACATAAGCATCCTCCCTGCGTTTTCTAGCAGTATAGCGTGCTTCCGCGGAAATACAAGAAAAATAGAAAATTATTGAGCTTTTTTTTTGCCAAAGGATGCTTGGGGGATGTTCCAAAATAAGTGAAACTTTCTGCCGGTGTCTCGGGGGGCTTTCGGCTTCGCCGGTTCGTCACAAAGCTCTGCGGCTTTGCTCCTCACCGGCAAAACCGAAATCCCTCCCCGATACCCTCGACATAAAATTCCACTTATTTCCTCACAACCCCTTGCAAATAATCAGGACGACAGTATCTTAAAGAAAGCCTGATATTCAACTGAATGCGGAGAACAACATGAAACAGCAAGAGAGCATTTCCCTGTGGCGTAACTTGTTCGCCATCGTCGATTCCCTGCGCGAACACGGCTCCCCCGGAGTCGAATCGAACATCGCCAACATGACGTTCAACCAGTTGCGGATGATCAAGTTCGTCTATACCCTGAACCGGGAATACCCGGAGGGCGTCACCCTGAAAATCCTGGCGGAATCCCTCTCCATCACCCCCGCCGCGGCATCCGAAATGGTCGACGCGCTCGTTCGCAAAGATCTGCTGAAACGCGATCACAATCCCCAGGACCGCCGCGCAGTGGCAATCACGCTTTCCCCCACGATCAAACGGAGATTCCAGGACGGCGAACGTCTCTTCGACCAACTCGCCAACGATTTTCTCGCCACTCTTACCCCGGAAGAGCGTGAAAGCTACATCCGGAAAACCGTCGAGTTCGCCGCCTTCCTGAAGCAACACTGATCTCAAGCAGCCGGACCTGTCGGACAAGTCTGACGGGTCCGACAAATTTTTCCGCTTCAGGATTCGCTCTGAACGTCAATGTGTTGTCACCTTGTCCTGGGGGTTTTATTTTGGGCAAGGTGGAAAAAAAAAAAAACACGGCACCGCGGCGGCCCCAAGGCGCACCGGCGGGGTCAACAAGGGGGG
>JAVBSA010000533.1:0-9923 GCA_031556915.1 Victivallis sp. | reverse complement strand
ATCGAAGAGCTGCCGGACAACTCCCAGATCCGCATCGCCGGCATGGTGAACTCCTACAGCAGCAAATTCAGCAAAAACAGCGGCAAGCCCTTTGGAATCATGCTGCTGGAAGATATGGACTCCTCGGCCGAATGCATGCTCTACGAGCGCGCGCTCAACGATATCGCACGGAACGAAATCGATATCGTGCCGGGATTGCCCGTGCTCATCACGGCAACGGTAAGCAAACGCGAAGAGGCGGAGAAGCCGCGCGTCATCGTCGAAGGCCTCTCGCTTCTCACCGAAGCTCCGCCCGAGCTCACCGAAGGGCTCCACATCCACCTCTACGCGGACCGGCTCAAGCCGGACGCCCTCGGCAAAGTCGCCGAAGCATGCTTTCGGATCCCGGGCAAAACCATGGTGGTTCTCTGCCTGGTCGGCCTCGACGACTCCGTCACCTTCATCGAAGCGCGCAAGAATAAAATCACCGTCACCTTCGAGCTCCTCAAAGAGCTCGACCGGATCCTCGGCCCCGACTCCTGGCGCCTCAAACCCATCCCCTACAACCCGCCCCCGCGCCGCGTCTGGAAACGCGAAGAAAAGAAGGAAGGCGAAGAAGCCAAAAAGGAATAGGGCGCTTCAACGCCAGAGTCTGAGAACCTCTTCCTTGAAATGGGGGATGTTCCAGACGTAGCCGCCGTTGACGCCCCAGATTTCGTAGGAGACGCCCATTTTCTTCATGCGGCGGATCGAGTCGGCGAGCCAGAGCTTGCCGGAGTTCCTTGCGCCGGAGGCGTAGCCGACCACGCCGAGTTCGCCGCAGTCCGCGGTGATTCCGGTCGCGGCGAGCACGTGATAGACCGCGTAGCTGACGCTTTCGACTTTCCAGCGATCCCAGTAGAACCAGTACTCTTGATTGTTTCGCCACGATGGGGTTTCCCAGGTGATCATCGGCATGAAGGAGGGATAACTGGTGTCCGGCATTCCGGGCGAACCGCCGTCCTGTACCTTCTGATGAGTGAACATATGGGGCCAGTAGTCGTGGAAGCCGAGGATGACGTTGCCGTCCGGGAGCCGTTCCGGCCAGTCCCGCGCGCCGACCGGGTTGGCCATATTGGCGACTTCCACCAGGAAGGGGGTGCCGGGATCGAGCTTCCGCAATTCCGGCAGGACGGTTTCGATCAGCTTCCAATAGGGGGTGACGGGACGGTTCTCCCGGAAAATATGGGGTTCATTCATCAGGTCGTACCAGGCGAGCGACTCCCGGTAAGGCGCCGCCCATTCGATGATCAGCGCCCAGCGGCGGGTGAATTCAGCGATATACTCCGGGGAGTCGAACGCACCGGATTCTTTGCCCGGGTGCCAGCCGTTGTGGAGGTCGATTCCGGCTTTCAGGCCGGTTTCCGCGATCAGTTTCAGGTTGTGGACCAGCGCGTCGCGCATGATTTCCGGCTTCTCCTCATTCCAGCGGGTCGCGGTCCCGCAGGCGAGGCGCACTGTTTGGCAGCCCTGTTCCCTTAATTCCCGGTACTGTTCCGCCGTGTTGTCCGTCTTATCGAAGATGTTGATTCCCTGAATGTTCCTGATTTTTCGTTCGGGCAGGCTGTAGCGGAAGGCCGCGGCTTTCCCGTCAAGGATGGTTCTGCCCTCCGGCGTCTTGCGGAAAGTGCTGCCGGTTTTGACCGGAGCGGGGGCCGCCAAGCCCGCTTCGAAAAGCGGCGGAACCGGGAAAAACGCCGCCGTTTCACCATTGCGGTCGAGTATGATTTGCTCCACCTCTTTGCCGCGCTGAATCTCGACCGCCTGTTCCGGGAGCCGGTCGAGGATCGGCAGGTAGAAGGCGGCGGTCTCCCCGGGGGAGCTGTTGCCGTCGAGGAAGAGAAGGCCGATCCGGCCCGGTTGTTTCAGGCGGATGTCGAGCTGTCTGTCCGCGGCGGTCAAAGATTCGATTCCGGCCGCGGAGAGGACCAGGAGCCGGGCGTTGTCGTCGGTTGCGAGGAGAAAGGCATCGGGGCTTTGCCGCTCGGCAAAAAGCGTCCTCCCCGTGATCCGGGCGGAGACCTGCGGCTGCTTGACGTCGACGGCCATCACGCCGGTGAGGACGCTGAAGGTGTAAACGGCGTCGTCATAGAGGTAACGGAGCGTGGTCCAGCTGCTTTCCAGCACTCCGCCGGAACCGGGGGAGCGGAAGGATAGTTTGATTCCGCCCCGCCCGGCGATCCGGTACGGGGTCGGCTCCTCGTACTCCGGCGCGTCTTTGCCGAGGATCCCGCCGAAGTACCTGACCCAGCTGAAGATGTTGCTGCCGCAGTCGGGAAGGACTTCGCCGCCGGCGGTCCGGTTGAGGATGCGGTGGAATTCCGCCGTCTTTTCCTTGAAGTTGCGGATTTCCGTTTCGATTCCGTCGAGCTTGCGGTCGGCCATCCGCTGTTTCAAGGAGTCGAACTGCCGGGGCAACTCTTCCGGCACGGGAATGGCGAGAGGCCGGGCGGCCCGCTTCAGCGTTTCGAATTCCGCGGCGGCGTCCTGCAGCAGCGCGGAGGAGTCGAGCCAGCGTTCCGCCGGCGGAATCATCGCTTTGATCTGCGCCGCGTCGCCGGAGGCTGCTGCTGCCGCGACCTCCTGTTCCAGCGAAGCGGATCGGATTCCGAAGGGAGCCGGGTAGCGGAGGACTTCACAGGAGGCGGAGAGCCGGATTTCCGGCCGCATGGTCAAAGTGAAGTCGCCGAGCGCAATGGAAGTCTCATGCGACGCCGTCATTTTTTTGACCAGGATTTCCGAGAAGGGTTCCGTGGCGACGAAACTGCTGGAACGCTTGCCGACGCCCCCGGCCCTGCGGTGCAATGTACTGCCGATCGCGACATGGCTGCTTCCGCACCGGGCGTAAAGGGCGATTTCGGCGGCTTCCGGCGAGGGGTACAGAATCTCGCCCGTGAACTCATAATTCCCGGCGGGCATGTTCCGGTTCAGTTTCAGGGTGCTCCAGGCGAAACGGCTGCGTTCGGGCCCGACGCCGATTCCGTTTTTGCCCTCGACTTCCACCCGGTCCGCCGGGAGAACGGCGAGAGCGGAAATCCCGAATTGTTCCGCATGGCCTTCTGCGAAGGCGATTGCCGGGAGAACCTCTTCCGGCGTCACGGCAATCCGGATCTTGCCGACCGCGGCCGTGGGCGCCTTTCGGTTCTCCATCTTTTTCACCATCAAACCCTTGACCGGTTTGTCGCTGATCGCTTTCAGCGTGATGGTCTCGAATTTTCCAAAGACGGCGTTCTGGCGTTCCCGGATCGGCTGCTGGCTGTTGTCCGTCCGCAGCAGGTAGAAGCCGACGGCCGCGTACTCTTCGGCCGGAGCCGTGATGTCGAGGGTGATTTCATAGCTGCCCGCGGGCTGTACGGCAAAAGGAATCGTTCCCGCTCCGTACTGGTTGTAATTGCTGTTGAGGTAGAGCATGGGCGAAGGCGCGCCCTCCATGGCCAGGAAGCCGGCGAGCGGGCGTTCCCCGTGCCAGAGCTCCGGCCTGAACTCCGCTGCGGAGAGGAGAGAAACGGCGATCGAGAGAAATAGGGTGAGAAATCGCATTGTTTACCAGTTCCTCGTCTTGAAATCATCCCGGTTGAGATAGTAAACCGCCTTGATCTTGGTGCCGTCATGCGGAATTTTGCCGACATGCCCGTCCACGAAGGAGAGATTGGCCGCCTGGCCGGTATGGATCCAGTTGATCCAGGCGTAAACGTCGCTGTCCCAGCGGTTGATTGCATGCCGGCCGTTTTTGAAGGTGGAGTCGACCACGCCGAGCATCTCCGAGGGTTGGCGGAGTTTGGTGATCTTACGGGCGGTATTGAGTTCCTCGTTGCCGCCGTAGGTGACGGCGTCCTGCCAATTGTTGCCGCGCGCAACTTTGGGGCAGATCCAGATGTAGCCGCGTTTGCCGACGTGGTCGGCGTCGCTGATCTTCTTCTGGTTGAAAACCTTGTTGAGCGAATCGCGCCAGCCTTCCTCCCCCGTGGCATACGTCAGTTTGATCAGGGGAAAGTGGTCGTCGTTTTCGGTCGTGTACAGGATCATGATCTGCTGGATCTGTTTGAGCTGGTTGGAACAATTGCTCTCCGAAGCGCGGTCACGCGCCTGGTTGAGCGCGGGCAGCAGCATCGAGGCGAGAATAGCGATGATCGCAATCACGACCAGAAGCTCGATCAGTGTGAAATGCCGTTTCTTCATGATATCGGTTTTCCTTTCCATATTCAGGGACGTATTTTCAATTCGCAAGGCAGGAACTCCTGACGGCGTACCGGGGATTTCTCCAGCAGAATCTCCACCGCCCGGCGGCCGATCTGGTGCAACGGCTGCCGGATGGAGGTAAAATGCAGCGTCTCTGCATAAAACATGTCGTCGAATCCGGACAGGCGGATATCTTCCCGTTTCATCTTCCGCAGTTCATCGAACACGTTGAGCGCAATTCCGTCATGGACGCAGAGGACGGCGGTCGGAGGTTCCGGGAGCGCCAGCAGTTCCCGGATGCGCTGCCGCCCCTGTTCATGCAGCGGGCCGTTCTCGATCACCCGGTGCAGTTCGGGAGTCAACGGCAGGCCGCTTGCCGTCAACTGATCGAAAATTCCGCGAAAACGCTGGTCGGAGGAATAAACCCCGGCGAATACCCGGATGCTCCCGATTCGCCTGTGTCCCTGGCCGACCAGGTATTTCACCAGTTCGCGCATCGCCGCATAGCCGTCAGGGCCGACGAAGTCGCCGCGAATGACGCCCTGGCAGGCGATCGGCGTGTCGACCACCACATAAGGCAGCTTGTTGTTTTCGAACAGATCGAGAATCCGGCTGTTGCGTTCGTAATAGTCGGGCTGGATGAGGGGGGAGAAAATGATCCCGCTGCATTCCGTATGGCGCAGCCGGGCGACGGCCTCGGCCGCCTTTTCGAAATCGTGGGAGACGATTCCGATTCCGAGCTCACAGCCGAGTTCCTCCACCCGCTCCTCCATGCCGATGACGATCCGGCTGAACGATTCGCCCTCGGGGTGGAGAAACGTAAGGCGCTTCTGTTTGGGGGCGCGTTCGATATCGGCGGCGAAACTGCCCACGCCGGGACGCTGTTCGACCACGCCGAGCGCCGCCAGTTCCGAAAGCGCGTGGCGGACCGTTCCGCGCGATACCCGGAAGCGTTTCGCCAGAGTCAGTTCCGTCGGCAAACGCTGACCCGCCGGGAGCGCCCCGGTGGTAATCTGGCGCTTCAATTCATGGATTACGGTTTGTCTGGGGAATTCACTCATCATTGCCTTCCTTGTTCAACAATATTATGAGTGAATTGGACAACCTTTGCAATACAACTTCAAAAAAAAGCCTCGATAATATACAATATTGTATATTTAATGCTGGCGTGTGTGTGATCAGGCAGTCAGCTCAAGCGCCTGGGACCGTCCGACTTGTCCGACTTGTCCGACTTGTCCGACTTGTCCGACTTGTCCGACCCGGGTTTGATTGCTCAGGGGGCTTCCGCAGACGCGTCAGCGCAAACAGCCTTTTTACTTGAGGCGGCTGCCGGTTCCGAGTCTGGTTTTCAGGCCGTTGTAGATGGTCTGGGCTTCGGGCAGGGCGGCTTTGAGGCGTGTGAGGCGGTTGTCGCCGTCGGGGTGGGTGGAGAGGAATTCGCCGACGGTGCCGACCTGGCTCATCAGGCGGAATTTATCCCAGAAAGTAATGGCCGCATTGGGATCGTAGCCGGATTTCGCCATCAGGATGAGGCCGAGGTAATCGGCCTCGTATTCCTGGGTGCGGCTGTAAGGGAGCAGGGCGGCGAGGTTGCTGGTGGTGTTGTAGACGGGCGTCCAATCCTGCCCAAGCAGAAGCTCGACGACGACGCCGCCGAAGGCTTGCGCGGTCGCCTGGCTGCTGCGTTCCATGCCGTGCCGGGCGAGGGCGTGGGCGACTTCGTGGCTGACCACGGTGGCCAGTTCCGCATCGTTGTCGAAGAGCTCAAAGAGGGCCGAGTAGACGGCGACTTTACCGCCGGGCAGCGCGAAGGCGTTCGCTTCCTTGGAGTCGAACACGACGAACTCCCAGCTGTACGTGGGTTTTTCGGCGGCATTGGCGATATTCTTCCCGACCCGGGCGAGGGCGGCGTTCAAGGTGGAATTGGTCGAAACCTTTTCCTGTGCCTTGACCTGCTGCCAGGCTTCCTGGCCGGAAGAAATATCGTCGTTTTCGCCGTAGAACATCAGCTGCGTCCTGCCGGTGTGCGGCGCCGAGACGCATCCTGTGAAGCAGAATACGGCGATCAACGCCGTTACGGGCAGAAGCAGCTTCTTCATGTTCGGTCTCAGTCCTTGAGTTTGCGGTGGTCGATCACCCGTTTCGCCTTGCCGGTGAACCGTTCCAGGGTGTTGGGCTCGACGAGTTCAATGTTGAAATGGATTCCGGTGATGGCGGCGACTTCGCGGCTGATGTTGTCGCGGAGTTTATGCAAGACTTCCATCTTGTCCGAGAAATCCTGGAGGCGCATTTCCACTTTGATCGCCGCTTCGTCGAGGTTGCCCGGGCGGGAGAGTTCGATCATGAAATGGGGAGCGGTTCCGTCCACGCGCAGCAGGGCTTCTTCGACCTGGGTCGGGAAGACGTTGACGCCGCGGATGATCATCATATCGTCGGTGCGCCCTTTGATCCGGCTCATGCGGATGGTGGTCCGCCCGCAGACGCATTTTTCGTAGCGCAGACTGGCGAGGTCGCGGGTGCGGTAGCGGATGATCGGGCACGCCTCTTTGGTGAGGCTGGTAATGACCAATTCGCCCTCTTCCCCTTCCGCCACCGGTTCGAGGGTATCGGGGTTCAGGCATTCGACGATGAAATGGTCTTCCTGAACGTGCATGCCGCACCGGGCAGCGCATTCGCCGGAGACGCCGGGGCCGATGATTTCAGAGAGCCCGTAGTTGTTGAAGGCGCGGATGCCGAGTTCTTCTTCGACGCCCATGCGCATCTCTTCCGTCCACGGCTCCCCGCCGAAGTGCGCGTAACGGAGTTTGAGGTCGCCTTTTTTGTACCCCTGCTGGGTGATGGTTTCCGCCAGGTTGAGGGCGTAAGAGGGCGTACAGATGAGGGTGTCGACTTCGGCGTCTTTCAGCAGCAGGATCTGGCGCTGGGTGTTGCCGCTCGAGGCCGGCAGCACGGCGGCGCCCACCCGTTCGATTCCGGCATGGAGCCCGAAACCGCCGGTGAAGAGGCCGTAGCCGAAGGAAACCTGGGCGATCTGGTCGGGGGTCAAACCGCCGCCCACCAGGAAACGGGCGCAGAGGTCCGCCCAGAAATCGAGGTCGTACCGGGTGTAGCCGACGAAGGTCGGTTTGCCGGTAGTCCCGCTCGAGGCGTGGAGCCTCGCCAGGTCCGCGCGGGGAACCGCGAAGAATCCGAAAGGATAATTGTCGCGGAGATCCTGTTTGGTGGTGAAGGGAAGTTGTTTTAGGTCTTCCGCACATTTGATCGAGTCGGGGGTGATCCCGACTTCGGCAAACTTTTCCTTGTAGAACGGGATCGCACCCGCGCGTTCCACACTGGTGCGCAGCCGTTCCCCCTGGAGCTGCTTGATACGGCTCCGCTCCATGCACTCCCATTCCGGCTGGAAAATCCGGTTCGGGACAACGAAATCAGACATCGCTTATTCTCCGAACAGTTCGGCGGCGCGGATCAGCTTGATCGGCTCGCCCTTGAGTTGTTCCGCCGCCGCGGCCGGGTCTTCGAAACGGAAGACGATCACCGCCTTGTCGCCGACCCCGAAGGTGAAGGCGTACATATATTCGACCGAAAGCTGATGGTTGTCGAGGATGGTCAGGATGTCCGCCAACCCGCCGGGGCAGTCGGGAACTTCCAGCGCCAGAACCTCGGTCACTTTGACGATGAACCCGGCCTTTTCCAGCACTTCACGGGCGTACTCGTATTCTTTGACCAGAAGGCGGAGAATGCCGAACTGCTGCGTGTCCGCCAGTGAAAGGGTGCGGATCGAGAGATTGTGATCTTTCAGCACCTTGCAGACCGCGCTCAAACTGCCCGGACGGTTTTCCACAAAAAGAGAGAGTTGATGAATCATAAAAACCTCCTGCTGATTAATTACCCGCCCCGAGACGGAACATTTCGATATTGAGTTCGTGCAGTTTTTCCGGCAGGCTCTCTTTGACAACTTCGAGCCACTGCGCTTCGGCGATTCCGTGGAAATGCTTCGACAACGCCCCCAGCATCATGGTGTTGAGCGCTTTGGCGTTGGTGAGCCGCGCCGCCGGGATATCGTCGGTGGTGATGAGCACGCCGCCCTTTTTGAGCTTGTGCAAGTTCACTTCGATCTGCGTCGGTTCCATGACCAGAAGGAAATCGCTTTCCCCCTCGGGAACCATCGGGCTGTTGACGGTTTTGCCGAACCGCACTTCGCTCGAAACCGAACCGCCGCGCTGGCTCATGCCGTGAACTTCGCTCTTTTTGACGTCGAATCCGGCGCGGAACAGAACTTCCGCCAGGATATCGGTGACTTTCAGCACGCCCTGGCCGCCGAGCCCGGCGACGGTGATGTTGGTAACCTGTGACATGTCAGGCCTCCTTGCCGTAAGATTTAACCTTGACCGCGGCCAGAATGCAGGGGCGGCGGCAGATGATGACGCTGTTTTCGTCGGAAGCGAGGCGTTTGGCAAGCAGCTCCCGGAATCCGGCCAGGTCCAGCGTGGGGTCGCAGACGTCGACGTTGTCGACGCCGATCCCTTTGACCACGTTTTCGAGGGAAACCTGCCTGGGAGCCGGGGTGTGATCAAGCAGCCGCCCGGTCGAGGGATTCTCCTGGAGCCCCGTCATCGCGGTGATGCTGTTGTCGAGGATGATGACCACGTGTCCGGTGGCCGGCTTGTTGTAGACCATCTCCACAATGCCGTTGATGCCGGTGTGGAGGAAGGTGGAGTCGCCGATGACGCTCACCACCCGCCGCGCTTCCGCTTCGGGCAGCACATGACGCATGCCGAGACCCACCGTGACCGAGGCCCCCATGCAGACGCAGGTGTCGACCGCGTCGAAGGGCGGCAGCACGCCGAGGGTATAGCACCCGATGTCGCCGGAGACGATGCACTTCATATCGCGCAGCACCTCATAGGCGCGGCGGTGGGGACACCCGACGCAAAGCTGCGGGGGCTTGCCCGGCGGCGGCGGAGTTTCGGGAGTCGTGTCGTTGGCCAGAAGCCGGCGGACGCGCTGAACGTCGAGCTCGCCGAAACGGAACAGCTCGGCCTTGCCTTCCACACCGCAGCAGCCGGCGGCGCGGATGGCCTCTTCGAGGACCGGGTCGCCCTCTTCGACCACCACGCAGCGCTTGACGGAAGCGGCGAACTTCCGGATCGTCTCCAGCGGCAACGGGTAGGTCAAACCGATTTTGAGGATCGACGCATCCGGCGCGGCGTCGCGCACGTGCTGAAAACTGATGCCGGAGGTGATGACGCCGAGATCGGCGGAATTGCGGATCTCTTTGGTGAACTCGCCTTTTTCGTTGAGCGACTCCATCTCATGCAGCGCGGCGCGGAGCTTGCGGTGGGCGATCCTGGCGTAAGCCGGGATCATCACGTTGCTCTTGCAATCCTTCTCGTAACGGATCGCGGGGGCCTGTTTGGGGTCGCGGCGTTCGAGGATGCACTTGGAGTGGCAGACGCGGGTGGTCACCCGGAACAGCACCGGGCGGCGGAACTGTTCCGAAAGCTCGAACGCGCGGATCAGGAAATCGTAGCATTCCTGTGAATCCGAGGGTTCGAGCATCGGGACTCCGGCCGCGACGGCGTAGCGGCGGTTGTCCTGTTCATTCTGGCTCGACGCCATGCCGGGGTCGTCGGCGCTGACCAGCACCAACCCGCCGGGAGTCCCCGCGTAGGCGATGGTGAACAACGGGTCGGCCGCCACGTTGACGCCGACATGCTTCATGGTGC